>JANZKD010000011.1 GCA_025061245.1 Candidatus Culexmicrobium profundum | reverse complement strand
ATTTTGAAAGATAAATTAAGCCTAATAACTTACCTGAATATTCAGTGCATGGACCTGAAACTATTTCAACTTCAGCTTCAGATATGTCAAAGGGTTTTAGACGTAATTTGCCGAGAATTGATAATATGAATGTTATAGCCGCCATTGGATTTACAAGTATGAAGGGGAGGAATTCTCTTTGTGCGTAGACAATTTCTTGAATTGATAGTGAATTTGAAATTATTGCTATTGAAAATGCTGAAATTAGAAGTGAGAATTCAATGGAGAACAATAATTCAGCTTCTCTTCTAGTACCTATAATCGCCCATGGTGATGAGCTAGAGGCTGAACCTATTAGCCAGAAGATTGTAATTGCTATTAACACGTAGATTAGCCATATTAAACTGTGATCTCGATTTGCAAATACTGAAAATCCTCCAAAAGATACAAAGTATAGAGAGAATACCGAGAGTAGAAGACTAATCACTGGAGAAATGATAAACAAAATTTTACTTGTAGTTTGTGGAATAATAGTTTCCTTATAGAAAAGTTTAAGAACATCATATAGGGGTTGAAGGATTCTTGTGGATCCAAGCAATGCTTTAAGTTCAGGATACACGCTGGTTAATGGTCCGAGTCTATATTGGGCTCTTGCAAAGACTTTACGTATTTCAAAGGTTAATATTATACCTAAAATGAAACCAATCAAGGTAATTATTAATGCTTTGAGTATAAAGCTCATATGCGTCATCTCCTCTTAAGATACTTCTTCAAGAATAGATCATATGACATAACCTGCTTTTTACCATGCTTTTCATCAACTATTATAACCCTATCCGTGCATGCAAAGCATGGATCGACACTTCCAATTATAATTGGAACATCTGCGAGTGTATAACCTGGAATCATGTACTTTAATGCGGCTATATTCCTGTAACTTGGAGTTCTAATACGTACGGTATGTGGATTAATAGTTCCATTAGAAACAATATAATATAATAGCTCGCCTCTTGGAGCCTCCGACTTGCCTATGGCTTCACCCTCAGGAATTTCAAATCTTTCTTTATGAATTATAGGGCCGTGAACACGCTTTAATGCATCTAGACATTGCATGCAAATATCTATCGAAACTAGAGTTTCTTTACATCTTACAATAACTCTTGCAAGTACATCACTTCCCTCATCTGTAACTACGTCCCATGAAGTGTACTCATCACCATAAGCGTCATATGGGCTGTCCTTTCTGACATCAATTTTCCATCCACTGGCTCTAGCTGTTGGCCCCACAATACCTGCATTTTTTGCTTCAGGTAACTTTAGCACACCTATGTTTTCGGTTCTCTTTCTAACCAAACCACTATCGTAGACAATATCTATGATTCTTTCTGCCTGGGATTTGAAGGCTAGAAGCTTCTCTCTAACTTTATTTATCATTTCATCAGTTAAGTCAATTCGGCTTCCTCCAATTATTACAGCATCCATATGTACTCTGTTTCCAGTAATCAACTCAACACAGTCTTGAACTAATTCACGGGCTTTCCAAGTCCACATTAAAAGTGTTTTAAAGCCAATTAACTCTCCAGCAACACCTAACCATAGGAAGTGACTATGAATTCTATTTAACTCTGCAAGTAATGTTCGAATATACTTGGCTCTGTCTGGAACATCGATTTTGAATAGATTTTCCACTGCATTTAAGTAAGCTAATGGATGACAAATATTGCAGATACCACAAACTCTACTTACAAGAAAAACATTTTTCCAAAAACTTCGTCTTTCAGCTAATCTCATTATACCTCTATGATTGAAACCAACTTTTATATCAACATCTAAAATATCTTCACCATCAACTTTAATTTTAAAATATCCTCCCTCAATTAGAGCAGGATGATAAGGTCCAATTGGTAAAATAACATTTCTCTCTAACTTTACTGTCTTCCACTCTTTACTTGATTCAACTGGTTCAGGCCATTCAAATGGAAGAAATATGTGGCGTGGGTCAGGATGATTCTCAAATTTAACTCCCATTAACTCCATAGTTTCCCTTTCAGCCCAGTTGGATTGATAGGTTAAACTTGCTGTTGACGGAGCCACTGGATTATCCCTAGGTAGAATAGCATATAAAATTAAATGTAAATTCTTTACTAGATGATCAAAGGAATATACATGCAGTAATTTTATTCCTCTAAACCCTAAGTCTGATGCAGTAACATGAATAAGCCGTCCATCAATATCTAACAAAAACTTTGCAGCATCCAATAGTTTTTGAGAGGACGTCTCAATGTAAATGTGTCTACCATTTCTATCGATTCTAGTAACTTGAAAATCTGGGGAAAGTATATCTCTTAATTTCCCAAGGACTTCTTTTACATTAATCATTATATTACCACCATTAGCTTGAATGATCATTCATTATCCTTACTCCTCGATTTCATAGATAATTTAAACACATATATCTCATCAGGATGTAGATAGGGTGGTTTAGCCAAACCTGACAAGAATATTCTCTCAGGATCTATTTTTCTAGGTCTTAAAATGTGAAGTGAAAATATTAATATGAAGTAGGCGGCAGATGTAACAAATAATTCAAAAGATAACATTGAAATTAATGGACTTTTCACAGCATAGGTTAATATTAAAGATATAATGAGAACTATAGATGCAATAGATAAGGGTAAGCTTTTATATTTCATTTATTTCACCTTCTCAGCCAATATTTTTATTGCCTTCACTACACCATCCACAATGGCTTCAGGTTTAGGAGGACATCCAGGAACATATACGTCAACTGGAATAAGCTTATCAACTCCTCCTATATGTGCATAGGTTTCTTCTCCCTCAGCATCATTAAAGACTCCCCCAGAACATGCACATGCACCAATTGCAACCACAACTTTTGGATTAGGCACCTGCTCATAAGTTCTCTTAAGGAAGGGAGCAATCTGCTTAGGCACTGGCCCTGTCACAATTAAAATATCAGCATGTCTAGGCGAGCTAACTAAAGTTATTCCAAATCTTTCAACATCAAATCTTGGAGTTAAAACTGCAACAAGCTCAATATCACATCCATTACATCCGCCAGCATGAAGATGATAAACCCACGGCGAATAAATCATTACCCTTTGTTTAAACTTCATATTTATTTCACCTTCAATTTTTCAAGTACACCTTCACAGCTCACGCCGTGTTGATTTAAACCAAAATCTTCAGGTTTTAAGCCAAATGCTAAAGCTAGAAGCTCAGATAAGTGAAGTACAGGTAAATTGTATTCTAATCCTTCATCTTTAAGTGCTAATTGAGCTTTCTCAAATTGATCATAACATGCTGGACAAACAACAATAATACAGTCGGCACCATTATTCTTCATAGCATCAAGCTTCCATTTGCTCCGCTCATTTATTGCTTTGTCAACTGAAGCGAGCATTAATGGGTAACCGCAACAAACTCTTTCAATATCATATTCAACAACTTGTACACCAATAGCCTTCACAATATCCTTTAAGTATTGTGCAAATCTTTCATTTTCACTCTTATACAACTTACATCCAGGATGAACTGCAACTCTTAAATTTCCTAAATCAATTTTAATATTCTCCTTAATTTTATCCAATCCTACATCTTCAACTAATATTTGAACAAAATGCTTAACTTCAATGCTTCCAACAAACCTCTTATTCAATGTTCTCAGGTATTCATTTACTTTACTCCTCAATTTAGGTTCTTTGAGCAATTCTTCTCTAGCTTCCATTAATGTTTCCCAGCATCCGTTACATAACGTTAGAATATCTTTTTTATTTGCTTCAGCTAAAGCTAGATTTCTGGCTGCAATAATTAACCATGTTTCATAATCAATTAGACGAGAGATTTCAGGAACAGGACAGCAGGTTGCACCAACAATATCTATGAGATTTATATTCAATTTAGGAGCAATTTTACGTAACGCGGCTTCAGCGAAGGGTTGCATTGCAGGAATGTAACATCCAAGAAATAGTGAATAGCTCATCATTCTAATCACCTAATATCTCATCCTCTTCCTCTTCCAATCCCAGGTAATTTTAACGTCTAAACCAGTTTCCTTAACTATTTTTTGAATTTCCTCTACGGCTTGTTTAACTTCATAGGCTGTAGGTGGGGTTTTTGATAAACCTATTTTAACTCTCGTTCTTTGAAGGAAACCAGATAACCGTGGAACATGACCATATGATATAATTCCACGTGTAGGTGATCTAAAAGCTGGGGGTAAACCTCTAATTTTCTTTCTGAGAGGATATAGTCTGATTTCCTTTTCACTCAATTTTAATAGCCTCCAATGCTTCTTCACGTGTGACTACTCTTAATGCACCAGTACTACAGTATTTAGCGCATAGGAAATCTCCTTTACATGCATCGCATTTAACACTGATCTTAAGAGTTTCATCGAAATGTGGGATTGATAGTGGGCATGCATAGTTGCAGCTTTTGCATCCAATGCATAGACTTGGATTTATTAAGACGAATCCAGTTTCCTCATCCTTATAGATGGCTTTGGGATCTGTAGGACATGCAGCTTCACAGTATGGATAATAGCAGTGTGCACAGTGAGCATTTATGAAACTATTTATGTTGAATGGGTCTTGAACTACTTCTAAATGAGCTTTTTCAAGTGAAATTTCATTGAAATGTGAGTATGAGCAAACGATCATGCAGTATAGGCAGCCTGAACACTTACCTGGATTATATAGAAGTACTTTTTGGGATTTTTCATCAGTCATAGCTCAGTCACTCATTAGTTTAGACCATTTCTTCTTTATATCCTTCAGCATCTAATAATTCAGCTAACTCTTCATCTAAATTTGATGGCTCAATTATAATAAGCCATCCACTACCATAAGGATCAATGTTTACAATGGAGGGCTGACGTAATGCATTTTCATTAACCTTCTTTATAACTCCAGATACGGGGGCAATTAAATCACTAGTAGCTTTGGTTGACTCAATTATTCCGAAGGGTTCGAATTGCTCCACTTCAGCACCCACAGATTCAAGTCTAATTCTTCTAACAGTCTTCAGCATCTTCTGTGCATAGTCTGTTATTCCCACCTTTACGGTTCCATCAGGTAAAACTTCAGCCCATGTATGATCAGGTGTATAGTAAAGACCTTCCCTAACCTCATACTCAGTACTCATTTAAATCAACCTCCTTACGTTATCATTAATCTTCATCTTAAATAGTTTACGCGTAGACACTTTTATGGATAAATGTAAAAGAAAAAGCAATATATATAATGTTCTATATGATGCTTCATTAACGGTGATAGATGTGCAAAGTGACGACGTACGAATAGGCGTATATGTATGCCACTGTGGAGGTAATATATCTAATGTTGTTGATGTTGAAGAAGTAAGAAAATTTGCAGAGAAAATACCTGGAGTAGTTATTGCTAGAGATCATGAACACGTATGCTCTGAAGCTGGACAGAAAATGATTCTAGATGACATTAAGAAATTTAAACTGAATAGAGTAGTTATAGCAGCATGTTCACCAAAATTTCATGAACCAACATTTATGAAATTATTAAAAGAGGCAGGAGTAAATCCCTATCTTCTTGAAATGGCAAATATAAGGGAGCAGGATTCGTGGGTACATGCAGATAATCCAAAAGGTGCAACAGAGAAGGCTAAGGATCAAGTTGCAATGGCCATTGCAAAAGCCAAATTGAATGAGGCATTGGAAATTAAGGAGATCCCAATTGGAAATAGAGTTTTAGTCATAGGAGGAGGGATTGCAGGAATACAAGCTGCATTAGATTTAGCTGATTCAGGATGTGAAGTATATTTAGTCGAGAGAGAGCCAACAATTGGAGGGAGAATGGCTCAGCTCAGCTATACCTTTCCAACTGACGATTGTTCACTCTGTATTCTGTCCCCTAAAATGGCCGACGTTTACAATCATCCTAACATAAAACTGTTCACATATAGTGAAATTGAAAATATTGAAGGATATGTAGGAAACTATAGGGTTACAATTAGAGTTAAACCTAGATATGTTGACATGGATAGATGTGATGCTTGCGGCTCATGTGCTGAAGTATGCCCAGTGGAAGTTCCAGATGAATTTGATTGGGGACTGAGAATGCGAAAAGCAATTTATGTCCCCCATGCCATGGCAGTACCATACAAGTATTTAATCGATGGTGAGCACTGTTTATATCTAAATGAGGGTGAATGCTGGTTATGCGCATTAGTCTGCCTTCCTGGCGCAATAAACTTTAAGGATACTGAGAAAAAGGTTACTATCACTGTTGATGCCATTATTGTTGCAACTGGATACGACCTATTTGATGCAACTACACTTGAAAATTATGGATATGGAAAATATGCCAATGTAATAATCGCACCGCAACTTGAAAGACTCGTCATGCCCACCGGCCCAACATCAGGTAAAGTGGTAAGATTATCTGATGGAAAAATAGCCAAGAAAATAGCTTTCATTCAATGCGTAGGCTCCAGAGATGAACAAATAAACCGCATAGATTGCTCACGAGTATGCTGTATGTATGCAATTAAGCAGGCAATGATACTTAAACGTCAAGACATTACAAGAGATGTTTACATCTTCTACATTGATATTAGAGCTTTTGGAAAAGGTTTTGAAGAATACTATATGCGTGCCCAGGAAATGGGAATTCACTTTATAAGAGGAAAGGTGGCTGAAATAATTGAGGACCCCATTACTAAGAATGTTATTGTAAGAGCAGAAGACACACTAACTGGAAAGTTTATTGAAATGGAATTCGATCTAGTAGTACTGTCTGTAGGTTTAGTACCAAGCAAGGGATCAGAAGAACTAGCCAAAAAACTTAGAATAACAGTTGGTCCAGGAGGCTTCTTCCTAGAAGCACATCCAAAATATAGACCAGTTGACACACTCAGAGAAGGAATTTTCATTTGCGGGTGTGCTCAAGGTCCCAAGGACATTGCAGACACAGTGGCTCAAGCAAGTGCAGCCGCAGGAAGAGCACTAAGACTAATTAGCCAGAGAAAAATAACATTAGAACCAATCAAAGCTTTCATTAAGACTGATTTATGTGATGGATGTGGAATTTGCATTGAAAAATGCCCGTTAGGTGCAATATTAGCGGAGAATAACACAGTTACAATTAATGAGGCAATATGTAATGGGTGTGGTAGCTGTATTCCATATTGTCCCAAAAATGCCATAGATCTTAGACATTATACTGAAGAACAATTAATAGCTGAAATTAAAGCTGCACTTGAAAGCAAAAAACCCAATGAAATTAGAGTCATAGCATTCTTTGATGATTCATGCACTTACAAAGCTGCAGATCTTGCTGGAACAAGTAGAATTCAATACACTGACAAGATGAGAATAATAAGGGTTCCAAGTTCAAGTAGGCTTACACCAAGAATAATTCTAAGTGCCTTCAGGTATGGTGCAGATGGAGTATTCATTGGAGATTGCCTTCCAGGGGGATCTCCATACCATCCGAAAGTATTAGATGTAATAAATGATCTAATACGAAAGACGAGAAGAATGCTAAGAAAATATAGAATCGATACTAGAAGAATTAGATTTGATACAATAGCAGTAGATACTGCTGAGAGATTAGCCAAAAACTTAAATGAGCTAGTAGCAATTGCTGAAAGATTAGGTCCAGTAAAACCTGAAAAACGTGAAAAAATCAAATTTTAGGAGGTTTTAGATTTGTTTAAAGGTTTGGCTGCAAAGGTTTATGAATTATCTGGAGAAAATGTATACCTATGTTATCAATGCGGCATGTGTAGTGGAAGTTGCCCATTAGTTAGCGTTATGGATATTCCCCCAAATCAAGTGATTAGAATGATACAGCTAAATATGGAAGAAGTATTAGACTCAAAGACTATTTGGATATGTGCTTCATGCTATAATTGCACGATTAGATGCCCGAGAGGATTAGATCCTGCAAAAATCATTAATGCATTAAGAAACATTAAAATGCGTAAAGGAATTTCAGTTGTAAATCTAAGGAAAATACCAAAAGTTGAAGAGTATCCTCAACTAGCTCTAGTTGCCGCATCTAGAAAGCTCATGGGGTGAAAGAATGAAGTTAATGTATTTTCCCGGTTGCACCCTAAAGACAACAGCGAAAAACTATGAAGACTCAGCTTTAGCTGTTTCAAAAAAACTTGGCCTCGAGTTGATTGAACTTGATAGATGGAACTGCTGTGGAGTTGTATTCAATTTGGCCATGGACAGTGTAATGCACCATATAGGCGCAGTTAGAGACTTAATTAGGGCACAGGAAATGAGTAGTAAAGTTAATGATAATCGCTTAGTAACATTATGTTCAATGTGCTATAATGTTTTAAAGAGAACTCATCAATTAATGCTAAACGATCCAGAAAAACTTAGGACTGCTAATGAATTTATGGATAGAGAAATAGATTATGAAGGAAATATTGAGGTACTACACTTCTTACAAGTTCTAAGAGATGTAGTTGGATTCGATAAAATAGAGGAGATGGTGGTAAAACCTCTGAAAGGATTAAAGGTTGCATCATACTATGGTTGTATGATTCTGAGACCGAAGGAAATTCAGATAGATGATTACAGAAATCCAATGGTACTAAATGAATTAATGGAGAAACTTGGAGCCGAATCAAGTAAATTCCCCTATGAAACAAAGTGTTGTAGCGCTTATGATGTTGTTTATGATAGGAACATAGCTGTAGAAAGAGCATTAGAAATACGAAAGGCAGCAGTGAGATGGGGAGCAAACATCATAGTTACAACATGTCCTCTCTGCCACTACAATCTTAACCTACCAACAAGAGGACCTGAAATTCCTGTAGTTTATTTTACTGAGTTAATGTGTGTAGCCTTTGGAGTTGATGATGTTTTATCTCCTGAAGTTAGAAAAGTTATTTATTCCCTTATGGAGGAGGGAGAAAATGAGTAATGAAGGTCAGAAGATGAGAATGGTAAAAATCTATATTATGGGCAAAATGTATGAAGTGCCTGAAGGATTAACAATAATGAAGGCAATGGAATATGCAGGATACAAATTTATAAGAGGAGTTGGATGCAGAGGTGGATTTTGCGGTGCATGCACAACAGTATACAGAATTGGAAATGACTATAAGCTATACACTGGACTAGCATGCCAAACAACAGTTCAAGACGGCATGTACCTAGTTCAAATACCCTTCGTCCCCGCTGAAAAACCAGTTTATGACCTTGAAAAGCTGAAACCTACAGCTTCAACCATCTTAATGTTATTCCCAGAAATAACAAGATGTGTTGCATGCAATACATGCACTAAATCTTGTCCACAAGAACTAGAAGTTATGGATGCTATACAAGCACTAATTAGAGGAGATATTGCAAAGGCAGCTGAATTATCCTTCGACTGTATAGCATGCGGCATATGCTCCATTAGATGTCCAGCTGAAATTGTTCATTACCATGTATTCCAACTTGTACGAAGATTATATGGAAAATACATGACTAAGAAATCAAGGCATCTTGAAGAACGTGTAAAGGAAATTCTTGAAGGAAAATATGATGAAGAACTAGAAAAGCTAGCCCAATTAGGAGTAGAAGAATGGAAGAAGCTCTATGAATCAAGAGAGATTGAGGAATAGGAGGTGTATGAGTTGGCTCAAAAAGTAGGATATACTGAAGAAATGAGAAAATCTATCGAGAAGGTTGAAGAAACAAGAGATAGAAGATTAAAAGAAGTATTTGAGAGAATAAGTCCAGAAGAGAAAGAAAAGCTCTTAAAAGAATGGCATCCCGATTATCGACCGGAAGGTAAACGTCCACTTAAAATTGGTCCAAGCAAAGGATTAATGGTTCCCCATGAAGTTGCAGATTTAATTGAAGCTTACCCTCTAATTGATCCAGACCAAATAGATTTAAGTAAAATAGACTATGACGTCGACATATTAATTATCGGTGGAGGAGGAGCAGGAGCAGCTGCAGCATTATGGGCACACTATAACGGTGTACCAGCAGACAGAATCTTAATAGTAACCAAGCTTAGATTTGGAGATGCAAACACTAAAATGGCACAGGGAGGAATCCAGGCAGCAGATAGACCAAACGACAGTCCACTACTACACTTCATAGACGTAATGGGTGGAGGACACTACGCAAACAAACCTGAATTAGTAAAATTACTAGTCAAAGAAGCCCCATTAATCATTAAATGGCATGAAGAACTAGGAGTAATCTACGATAAAGATGAAGAAGGAAATATGATTGAACTTTCAGGTGGAGGAACATGTAGAAGAAGACTACATGCAGCTAAAGACTACACTGGATTAGAGATAATGAGAGTACTAATGGACGAAGTATTAAATAAAGGCATACCAGTACTAGAATTCTCACCAGTAATAGAATTACTAACAGATGAAGATGGAAGAAGAGTTACAGGAGCAATATTGTGGAATCTAGAAACCAAGGAATATCATATAGCACGAGGAAAAGCAGTAATACTCGCCACAGGAGGATACGGCAGACTACACATACAAGGATTTCCAACAACAAATCATTATGGCGCAACAATGGATGGAGTAGTACTAGCCTACCGAGTTGGAGCAAAAGTAAGAGACCTAGATGCTACACAATATCATCCAACTGGAGCAGCATACCCAGAACAAATTGTAGGACTACTAGTAACTGAAAAAGTTAGAGGATTAGGAGCTCAACTAGTCAACGCAGAAGGCAAACAATTCATCTACCCACTTGAACCAAGAGATGTTGTTGCAGCAGCAATAATAAGAGAATGCTATGGAAGAAACAAGGGAGTAATAACACCAACAGGAATGAGAGGAGTATGGCTAGACTCACCTATGATTGAATTAATCCATGGAGAAGGAACAATTAAACGCTACTTATCAGCAATCTATAGAATGTTTGCTCGATTCGGCATAGATCCAACAAAAGAACCAATACTAGTATTCCCAACACTACATTACCAAAATGGTGGAATAGAAATAAATGTCAATGCACAAGTACTAGATGGAAACAATAAACCAATAGAAGGACTATTTGCAGCAGGAGAAGTTTCAGGAGGAGTACATGGAAAGAATCGTCTAATGGGTAATTCCCTACTAGAAATAAACGTCTTCGGTAAAAGAGCAGGAATCTCAGCTGCAAAATATATTAGAAATGCAACACCAGGAAAGCTAACATTAAACCACGTTAAAAGATACATAAAGATGCTGAAAGAAGCGAAGATACCACCTAAAAGAAGAGCACCAATGATTTTACCGGAATATCGTGGAGAGAAAGTGCTTTCAAGAGCCATATCATTATTTACTCCATAAGCTCCATGCATTTTCTTCTTTATTTTTATTAAGCAATTAAGACTGAAAATAAAGCATGAAAGAATTTAAAGTCGGTCTAATTAGAGTCATCACCCTAGAAGATCCGGAACTATTAAATTTACATGGAAGAATAATCGAAGAAAATTTTCCAGGAATAAAAGTAATTAGCAAATGCATACCCAATCAACCCTACGGAATTTATGACAATAAAAGTGAAAAAGAAGCAATACCAAAAATAATTTCACTTGCAAAAAAGATGGTTAAAGACGATATAAATGCATTAATCATAAGCTGCGCTGCAGATCCAGGTTTAAAGGAATTAAGAGAAAAGTTAAACGTACCAGTTATAGGTGCAGGTTCAGCTTCAGCATATCTAGCATTAACAATCTCCAGTAAAATTGGAGTATTAACCATAACAGATGAAACACCTAAAGTTATAAGGGAAATACTAAAAGAGAAGTTGATAGCGGAAAAATCAGTTGAAAATGTTAAGAATACCTTGGATCTAATGAAAAAAGAAAGTATTAAGCATATCTATGATGCAATCTTAGAACTATCCAATAGAGGTTGTAAAGCTATAATTCTCGGATGCACCGGTTTCTCGACGATAAGAATAGTGGATAGAAAGATAACTGGGAGCATCATTTTAATAGATCCAGTAATCGCATGTGGAATAATTGTTTCATATCTAAAGAGATTGACTATGAGAGAAAAATTGATGTAGACTATCTTACTTATATAGAGATGCCGATGATGTGAGTCATGCCCACTGAAACATATGAAGATTCCTAGGGAAGCTGAGGCAATGGGCTTCATAATTACACGTATAGTTAAGCTTGTAGCTGACAATTAGTAGACCCATATTTACCGGTTTGGAGTTAAAAAGAGTTAAAAATATAAAGACAAATAACAATAAATATTAGTTAGAGACTATGTGCGGCATCATCGGATTAACAGCAATCGAAAATTATTTACGTGAACCCATCGGCTCAATTATACGTAGATGTCTAAAAAGACTTGAATATCGAGGATACGACTCAGTTGGGTATGCCTACATAGATAAGCAGAAACTAAAAATTGTTGTCAAAAAAGCTAAAGGCAAGATCGACGATGTAACAAGGATACTAGATTTTAAAAATGCATATAGCAACATTGCAATTGGACATACGAGATGGGCTACCCATGGAAAACCAAGTAATGAAAATGCTCATCCACATACAGATTGCAGTGAAAGTATAGCTGTTGTACATAATGGAATTATTCAAAATTATATGGAGCTAAAGGGAAAACTAGTAAGAAAGGGGCATGTTTTTAAAAGTGAAACTGATACTGAAGTTATTCCACACCTACTTGAAGAATATGTCAAGAGTGGAATGAAGCCTATAGATGCTCTAAGAGAAACATTAAAAATTTTAAAGGGAGCATTTGCCTTTGCAGCAATTTTCACACAAGAGAGAAATAAAATTTTCTTCGCCAAGATGACTTCACCATTGGTTCTTGGCATTAGTAATAAGGTAAAGTTCCTTGCAAGCGACATTCCTGCATTTTTAGAATTTACAAATAGAGTTATTATTTTGAGAGATGGTGAATTTGGATATATTTCACCACAAGAAGTCTACATTGAAAGTATTGATAGAGGAGCAATTAACGTTAGAAATAGGATTCGAGTGATTAGCTGGACTCCTCAAATGGCTATGAAAGGCGGCTATCCTCACTTTATGTTAAAGGAGATTCATGAACAACCCTTAGCAATGCAAAGAACATTACAATCACTCAACATTAAAGAAATTTTAGAAGCTGTAGATTTAATAATTAATTCAAATAAGATTTTCATTACAGCCTGTGGAACATCCTATCATGCAGGTTTAGTTGCAGACTATGCTTTAAGTTCATTGCTTGGATTACCTTCATTTACTTTTATCGCATCTGAATATTTGAAGTATTTTAAGGCATTTGGAGATGGCGATGTAGGAATAATTATTTCTCAATCTGGAGAAACTATTGATAGTTTAATTGCATTAAGAAAAATGAAGGAGAAAGGAGTGAAAACTATTGCTATTTCAAATGTTATTGATAGTGCCATTCCACGTGAAGCAGATGTAGCAATATACACTAGGGCTGGTCCAGAAATTGGAGTTGCAGCTACAAAGACATTTACAACACAAATAATTACACTCTTAAAAATAATATTACAGGCAGCAAAGCAACTTGGAGAAGATGTTGAAAAAATAGAGAGTGAATTAAATAAAACACCTAAAATTTCTGGAAGAGTAATTAGAGCTCATGAAGCGAAGTGTAGAGAGATTGGCAGAAGATTAAGTGATGCAAAAAGCGCCTTTTACTTGAGTAGGGGTATAGGCGTACCACTTTCGATGGAAGGAGCACTAAAGTTAAAGGAGATAGCATACATACATGCAGAAGCATACCCTGCAGGGGAAAGTAAACATGGACCTATAGCACTAGTTGAACCAAACTTTCCAGTAGTATTTTCAATGCTATTAGATGAATATCGAGAAAGTTTAATTGGGAATATTATGGAAATGAAGGCCCGTGAAGCATACACTGTTGGTTTAATTCCCCGCAATGAAAGACAAGTGATAGAGCATTTAGACACATATATCAGTTTGCCTAACATAAATCCATTAATAGCCCCAGTAATATATGTCATACCAATGCAGTTAATAGCATATTATGCAGCAGTTTCTAGGGGATATGACCCCGATAAACCTAGAAATTTAGCTAAAACAGTTACAGTTGAGTGAGGTGATAAATTTGAGTGAAAATGAGAGTAGATTTAAAGCCTTAATTTTGGCAGGTGGCGAAGGTAGAGAGATGAGACCTTTATCAGAGGGTTATCCTAAAACATTATTGAAATTATTGGGAAAACCAATTGTCGGGTATGTTTTAGATGCATTTATTAGTCTAGGTATAAGGAATGTGATTATTGTTGTAAATAACATTGAACTGTTTAGAAAAGAACTAAGTGGATATGCTGATGAAATTGAAATTCAATTCGTGAAACAGAAGGAACCAGAAGTTGAAGGAGCTATTATCTCCGCCTCTAATCTAATTAATGAAGATGAAATATTTCTATTAGCCTACGGAGATGTTATAGTTCCAAAAGAAGCTTACAAAATTTTATTAAATTCATATATTGATAGAGATGGAGATGGAGCCATACTAATCACACCTCAAAAAGAGTTATCAACATATGGCTTACCTATAGTTGATGAAGAATATGTTTTAACTTCAATTATTGAAAAGCCTAAAGAGGAATATGAAGTTGAATATGCAGTAGCTGGAGCCTACGTTCTTCCCGGTAGATTTATGGGAATTCTCGAAGAAACAATGAATGTTACATCGGCAATCAATAAATTGGCTAAGGGAATGAAAGTAGTTACTGCTCTTTGGAGTGATTGGTGGGTTGATATAGGATATCCATGGGATTTAATTACAGCAGCAGAACACCTTCTAAAAGAAGTAAACAACACAATAATCAGCAAAGATGCAGAGATCTCTCCAAGAGCAATAATAGAGGGACCAGTAATAATTGATTCAAAAGCAGTAATAGATCATAATGCAATAGTTAGAGGACCAGTCTATATAGGTGAGAATGTTTATATTGGAACTGGTTCACTCATAAGAAACTATGCTTCAATAGAAAGAGATTCTATCGTAGGAGCATATGCTGAAATCTCCAGGTCAAGTATTCAACCCAAAGTCAGTGTTGGGAGATTAAGCTTTGTTGGAGATTCAGTTATCGGAATGAACACTGTAATTGAACCTGGAGTTACAACTTTAAATGTACTCCCCTCAGGAGTTGAAATTAGCAGATTACATCCAGTCAAAATAAGGGGAAAATTTCTCTCGAAACTAGGAGCTATAATTGGCAACAATAGTAGAGTTAGAGCACACACTAAGATTTATCCTGGAACAATTATAAAGAGCAATGAAATATATTCATCTGCATAGAATAAACAATAATAAATAAAAGATGGAATTTAAGGTTTCACTGCAGTTTTGCTCTTAACATAGAAATCATAGCCTATAAGGCTAGCTAGGATTAGTAGTGCAATCCATGGGAAGAATGTTACGTTTTCAGGGGCATATGGTGGAATACCTAATAGGAATTGACATCTACCAATGTAGAGTGACATTCTAGTAAGCACAGTATAACCGTACGCTGCACCGAAGCCAGCCATCATCGTATATCTTGCAATAGTATTAACAGGCTTCCAGACAGGATGTGTTTGTTTAACTGTAAAGGTAAAGTACAAGAGTACACATACAACCATTATTGCAGAGAGTAGATTATTGAAAGCCGACCAAGCATCCACACCTATTAATTGAACACCTGCAGTTGCCTTGATTTGTGTTAAAAGCTGTGCGAAGACTACTGTTCTAAATGCTAATCCTAATCCTGTTCCAGTTACAATAGCCAATGGAATCCTATAGAGCCAGAAGTATTTTCTAGAGAATCTGAAATACCATAATAAGCCTAAAAGTAAAGCAAAGGCAAATGCCATTGTTCCTTCTGGTGAAAGTGACCATCTTCCTTCCCACTGACTTCTTAACCAATCTAAGTCAAATGCAATACCATATCCAATAGCAGAACCTATGAATACGTGTTCTGCAAGTCTGGACCATGGATTTTCCCTGTAAAGGAAGCTATAAACACCCAATGTAAATAGGACGCCTAAGAAAGCTCCAAAAAATGCTGTAAAGTCACTCATTTCCTTCTCCCCCTCCTAGCTAAATATCCAATGTTACCAATAATTACGAACGCTAGCACCAGTATGTGTGATGTAGATATAGCATCTGCAGCTGCAGTTGCAAGTCCTGGTTTGCTAAGAAGCTTTTCATATTCTGCACCTGCTCTCAAACCAGGTAGTAGAGCTAGGACTTGACCAGCTTGAACATATGGAGCCACTGTTGGTGCCATAACTCCAATACAAGCCACAAGCATGGGTACACGGTATGGCTCCCACCATTGTCTAACCCATTCATCAGCTCCAGGAGTACCTGTCTCAAAGCTTATGAGAAGATCTACATCTTCAGCAGACTTTAAGTTCTGCATTATTGAATATTCACTTACAGGCTTTTTATAGAGATAATCTAGTGTAATTGTTCCCCAGAAATCTCTTCCAAGTGCAGCCATTGCTTGTTCTCCGCCGGGAGCCCATCCGAGGAATATCCAGTCCTCACCATATACTTTATTGTATGTTTCCTCTGGCTTTAGTTTGTCAATAATCATCTTAGCAACTATGGGTCCCTCGTTCCATGTTGCAATTATAGCGAATTTCACTGATTTTGAAAATAGGTGATGTAATGTCGCAAATGCTATTGGATATAACTCGCCTAAAGCAGACAAGCCGAAGTCAAAGGATACGACGACCATTGATCCTGGAGGTAAGTTTTCAATGGTTTCATAGTATTTAACTGTGCTTGAACTTATTGAGACAGGTAATCCTAATGGAGATATTAGCGGTGAGAGTACCACTATCCACAATAGGAGGTATAATACTCTCCTGTCTATGTTTTCAAGCCTGTCCCAAAGGGTTTCTCCTTGTGTAACCATTTTATTCACCTCCGCCTCTAAGGTAACCTTTTTCATATCCCGCTATTGTTCTAACGCCTAGAACTATTGCGCCTAAGGCACCTCCAATGTAAATTGCTCTTTGTGTAGACATGTTTGGAATATTGAATAGCCAATCACCTATGGTACCGAAGCCTGGCCAAAACGCTGTACCAATTGGAGCATTTTTCAGCATTAGAAGTGAACCTGCAAGTAGTAGTACGGTTGCCTCTAAAGTTCTTGCTCTGAATGCTCTATAGGCAGCTGAAGCTATGAAGAAACCTAGAATAGAATACATTGTACTTGATAGGGGGGTTAGAATGTTCCCATAGAGAAATTCGAAAACAGGATTAGTTAGTCCTAATCCTACCTCTTTTATTGGTAGTCCAAAGATTACCATTATAATAAAGGTTAATAGAAGTGCTAAGCTATATTCCCATTGTGGTCTTCTCTGCATGATTCTAGGTATATGTAATTGTAATATGGCTATGGCACCTACAAGTAGGGCTCCAGTTCCAACAACCATTTGCCAGTTAACGAAGTTGGATTGAAAATCTTCAGCTACTGGTCCTAGAGTGAAGTAGTAGGGTAAAATTTGAATCAATGCACATATAGCTGTAATTAAAATCGGTATTTCTATACGTTTATACCAGGCCATAATATCACATCCCTAAAAGCTGAACTATATAATTAGTTCCACTTAGACCGGTTAGAACTCCTAGAATTATTAGTATAACTCCAATAAATTTGCCAATATCCTGAGCAACAATACTGCCCACCATTGCTGGATCCCTTGACAAATAGGCTCCTGCCGCATAAATTTCCTCACCAATTAATGTATAATCTGTTGCTACGACGAAGAATGGTATTTGATGAGTATTTGCTGTACCGGAAACTTGCAATGCTCCCACTCTAGCACCAGTCTCTGAAAGTTGCAGTGACTCAGCCCAGTAACCTCCCACCATTATATTTGCTCCAGCTCTATATCTCTCCATCATACTCATGTAACCTAATGAGTATCCAAACTGGAAACCTGATAGATAGACAATGTCTTCAGGTTTGAATTGCTCTGGTTTACCTTCAATTTTATATGCGGTTTCTACAATTTCTCGTGCAATTGGATAGACTGACACTTGTCTAACTGGAACAATTAGCCTCGTACCATATCTTGCACATAGCCTGGCTACATAGTCTAAAACGCTTAATCCAGCAATGGTCTGAGGACCATAAGTAGCATCGGATAAGCCGGCTATACCATGGGAGCAGAATACTGGTCTACCCATTTCTGTGGCTCTACCAATAGCTTCCTCAATAGCATCCAAGCCAGGTACCCTTCGTATCTCTGGAATCTTACCTTTTTCTCCACGCTTAATAAAGTATATTGCAGATACTGCCAATATCAGTAAATAGACAAGCCCACTAATTCTTCCAGACTGAAACATTACGGAAACCTCTCAAAAATATATCTTAATCAGTCCAGCTAATAATGCTATGCATAAAAACGTATATAAAGATTAAGCCTCCTAAGATTATTTCCATTTTTAAATATATGTATTTAAAATAAATTTACGAAAATCCTAAACAACTATTAATTCAATTAAAAATAATTAAGGAGAGGAAATATATTTGGAGTAAATATCTACTTTAAATGTTCCTCAACAGAAACTTTAAAGACTTCACCTTCGACTATAATTTTAAAACTTTCTCTTTTACGCTTCAAATATTTCTTTCTCCATTCAAAGTAATTCATTGCTACCTCAGGGAATAATGCATGAGTTAAGTAGTCCTCTTCCTTTATAATCAAATCTTTTGGTAACTCTTCTTTTATCTTACTAAGTATAGGTTTAAGAAGATCTGCAGGTCTACAAGATATTGGTTTCTCGTTGCCTAATATAGTTTTCATCATATTACTGCTTATTGGTGCAGGTGGCCTGCCATATAAACCTTTAACGTAATCCTTTACTTCTTTGATTATTACTTTATACCTGCCAAATAGTACATTTACAACTGCTTGTGTTCCCACAATTTGTGAGAGAGGGGTGACTAATGGAGGCCAGCCTAAATCCCTTCTAACTCGTGGAACTTCTTCTAATACTTCAATAAGTTTGTCTTCTGCTTTTTGCTCTCTTAATTGTGCTAGAAGATTACTGTACATTCCACCAGGGATTTGATGTTCAATAACTCTTACATCAACAGGAGGATTTCTAAGTGCATAATCAAATTCTCTATATTTTTGTCTCACCTTCCAAAAATATCTTGAGACTTTAAGCAGTAATTTTAAATCCAGTTTAGGGTCGTAAGGAGTATTTTTCAAGGTAACGGCTATAGTTTCTGCAGGTGGGTGAGAAGTATGCATGGACATTGAGGAAACTGCACAATCTATGAAATCTGCACCAGCTTCAACAGCTTTAATTAAAGTTATTGGAGCAAAACCACCAGTTGTATGGGAATGAACATTAATTGGTAAATTCACCTCTTTCTTAATTCTTGAAACCAATTTATATGCAGTGTATGGTTCTAAAATTCCAGCCATATCCTTGATAGTTATGCAATCTACATCCATACTTGAAATTTCCTTAGCTAGATCCACATAGTAATTAATAGTATGAATAGGGCTTGTCGAATAAACCATACATACCTGCACTTCAGCACCAAGTTTTTTAGCAGTTTTAACTGTCACCTCCAAATTTCTTAAATCATTTAACGCATCAAAGATTCGAAATATATCAATTCCATTTTCAAATGCTTTTTCCACAAATTTTATGCACACATCATCAGGATAGTGATGATATCCAACTAAATTTTGGCCTCTAAGAAGCATCATAAGCTTTGTCTTCTTAATTTTGCTCCTAATAATTCTTAGTCTCTCCCATGGATCTTCCCTTAGGAATCTTAATGGCGCATCAAAGGTTGCCCCACCCCACATTTCAAAGGCATAAAAGCCGATGTCATCCATCACCTCGAGAATAGGTATCATGTCTTCAGTCTTCATACGTGTTGCAAGCAATGACTGATGCGCATCCCTTAATGTTAAATCAACTATCTTTACCATAAGATCACCAGGCAATTTCTCCAATTAAGCAACAGTAAATAATAATGTCTAAACTTCTTTTATCTAGATTTTCGTTTGATAATTATCAGTGGATCATTAATTTTAACGGTATCTCCTACTTTAACGAATATTTTTCTTATCACTCCAGTGAGAGGAGAGTTAAGTTCAATTTCCATCTTCATAGCTTCCATAATTAAGAGAGCGTTATTTTTCCTAACAAGATCTCCTTCATTAACTAGAATTTTAAGTATCTTTCCAGCAGTCTGAGCTCTAATTAACACTTCATCTTCCTCGAGTGCAAACTCTTCTTTTTTAGGAAGTTTTACTTTAAATTCTTCTTTTTTCTCCTTTACTAGGGGCAGTATGTTGAAAATTCCATTTTCATATTTTACTTCAAAAACCTCATCATCAAACTTAACTTCAATTTCACTTTCCGTTTTTGGATTAAGCTTGACATGATAAATATTGTTTGAAATGCTCAGCTTTAAATCAGGCGTTATAGTATGCTTATATTTCATCCAAAATTTTACCGCAGCAAGTACAACTGCTATCTTAATCCTTAGCGCAACATGCTCACTATAATTCAATTTAATCTCCTAATGGCTTTAAAAGAGTACTCTTATATAACCTTAATTTATTAAAGGCTGATAGTTTAGTGGAGAGAGTTTAATGCCGATATACTCAAAGTTTAAGGTAAAAATGATGGGTGAAACGGCGATACTAATTGAAGTTGCAGATGAGATTAGCAGAGAGGCAAATAGCTACGTTCTCGCGCTTAAGAAAAAATTGGAAGAAAAAATGGAAAAATTAAAGGGAATTTGGGAGCTTGTTCCAGCTTATACGACTCTTCTAGTCAATTATGATCCAAAAATGATTTCGGTTGAGAATTTAATTGGATTAATTAATGAGATTGAAGATGAATTAAAAAGTGAAGTTGTTGAGGAAGTTATAGGTAAAAGGCGAATTATTGAAATTCCAGTTGCATATGGCGGAGAATTTGGTCCAGATCTTGAATTTATTGCTGAATATTCAGGGCTTAGTATTGAAGAGGTTATTAAAATTCACTCCAGCCAAACATATCTGGTGTACATGATTGGATTTACTCCAGGATTTACATATATGGGAGAAGTTCCTGATATAATAGCGGTTCCTAGATTAGAAAAACCTAGATTAAGAGTTCCAGCTGGTTCAGTTGGAATTGCAGGAAAACAGACCGGAATATACCCTATTGAAAGTCCAGGTGGATGGCGAATTATTGGCAGAACACCACTAAAATTATTTGATCCCACATCACCTAAACCAACTCTCCTGAATGCTGGAGACCTAGTAAAATTTAAACCAATCTCAAAAGAAGAATATGAGAAATTAAAGAGAAAAGAATACATTGAGAGAAAAGAAGTTATTACTGGTGAAATTGCACTACAAATACTAAATGCAGGGCCAGGAGTTACAATACAGGACCTTGGGAGAAAGGGCTATCGAAAGTATGGTGTACCATTTTCAGGAGCACTTGATAAGAAGTCCTTTATGATAGCTAATATCTTAGTGGGAAATAATGTTAATTCTGCATGTATAGAAGTATTTCAAAGTAGTTTAACATTGAAGGCATTAAGAGAAATTATTATAGCAATAACAGGAGCTGAAGTCTATGCAACAGTTAATGGCGAGAAAATTCCAACATATCAAGCAACAAAATTAAGGAAAAACGATGAACTTATAATTCAACAATTTGAAAAAGGGCAGGTAGCATATATTGCAATTGCAGGTGGAATTGAGGAGCCAACATTATTGGGAAGCAAATCTCACTACCTAAAGGCAGGAATGGGAAGAACCCTAAAAAATGGTACTTTTATGAGTATTGGAAAAATAAGAGATAAAAACATACTCAAGGATTACCCTGCAAGAAAGGCACCCAATAAGCTTAGAACAGCTATAAAGAAGGAAATTAAATTACGAATAATATTGGGACCGCATGACGATCATTTTCCAAATGAAATTATTGAAGACTTCTTTGACAGTACATTTGTAGTGACACCCTATATTGACAGAATGGGATTTAGATTAACTAAGCTGAAAGGTGAAAGTTATGGAGGCACGGGCAGATTAATCTCATGTGGAACTATGCCTGGAGCTATACAAATACCACCAGATGGCAATCCAATAGTTTTAATGGCCGATGCCCAAACAACTGGCGGTTACCCAATTATAGGCACAGTAATTCTGAACGATCTAGATATTCTAGCACAAGCACAACCAGGAACTAAAGTTAAATTTGAAGAAATATCTTTAGACAGATCAGTTAATGAATATTTAAACACATTAAAAAGCATTGAAGAGTTTGAAGCAGTAATAAAGAATAAAGTAAAACAATTCACTAAAAAATTTGAATACATTCAAGTTAAATACTATGATAAAGTTATGGATGCATGGATGTCTAAGCATTAATTGAATAGATTACGTAAATGTAACTCTTATAGTTTATCAGCTCATTTTCAGTAGTTAATGTAGTAAGTATCACTGTTTACTTGACCTCAATTTCATGAGAATCTCTTTAGCCTTATCGAGTCTTATGACCCTTATCTTAACCATCTCATCTACAACTTTATCTATTTCATCTCCAACTGCTCCAGCCATAATAGCTATATTTCTAGCATGAAGTTTCATATGCCCCTTTTGAATTCCTTCAGTGGCAAGTGCTCTT
>JANZKD010000010.1 GCA_025061245.1 Candidatus Culexmicrobium profundum | reverse complement strand
CTCTTGGAGTGAAACTTTAGATTTAGTAGCTAATAAAATTAGGGAAGTAGTACGAGATTATGGAGCGCAATCAATTCTACACCTTGAATATAGTGGAAATTCAGGGTTATTAACACAAAGCTTCCCGCAGAGAATCTGGTATGCAATGGGAGCTACAAGAACAGATTATAGTCTATGCAGTAAATCTGGACATGAAGCAATATCACTACACTACGGATTAACCTATGGAGTTCAACCAGAAGAACTATTGCATATGAAGCTAATCGTCTTTTGGGGATTCAATGCCAGAGTCAGCTCACCCCATCTATGGGCTCTAGCCCTTAAGGCTAGGAGGAGAAAGGCAACTATTGCAGTTATAGATCCAAGAGAGAGTGAGAGTGCAAGAGATGCAAACATCTGGCTTAAACCTAAACCTGGAAGCGACGTGGCACTTGCCTATGGAATTGCCAGATACCTAATAGACCACGACTATGTAGATTTAAAATTCATTAAAAAATGGACCTATGGATATGAGTTATTTAAGAAGGAAGTTATGAAATGGACTCCAAGTAAAATTGAGGAAGTAACAGGTGTTAGATGGAGATCCATTGAAAGACTAGGTGACGCATATGCTAAAAATAAGCCCAGTGTAACCATGATTGGGCTGGGATTTCAGAAAAGCATCTATGGAGCAGAATCGGTTAGAGCCATATCCCTAATCCCAGCACTATTGGGCATTCATAGAGGATTCTACTACACAAACAGTCAGGGATGGCTAGTTAACAATGCATATCTAACTGGAGAAAGCCTCACAGAGAAAAAGATAAGAACTGTCAGTCAAGTTGCCTTAAGCAAGCTGGTTGAAAAAGGAGAATTTAAATTCATATATATTTACAGCATGAATCCAGCTGCAACCCTACCAAATCAAGAAGCCTTTAGAAATGGATTGATGAGAGACGATGTATTCGTAGTTGTACATGACACCCACTGGACAGAGACAACTAATTATGCAGACATAGTTCTCCCAGCACCAACATACCTTGAGAAGGAAGATGTCGTTGTACCATATAGCCATGGATATGTGAGAATATCAAGAAGAGCAATAGAACCCCTAGGTGAAAGTAAAGAGGAAATATGGGTTATGAGAGAGCTGGCTAGAAGACTAAGGTTAAAGGAGAAATGGATCTATGAAAACCCATGGAATGCACTCAAAAAAGCCTTTAAAGGAGCCTTTGAAAAAGGGTCATTCAAAGACCTAATGGAAGATGAAACACTAAAATTAAAATCAAAACCGAAAAACAGATATCAAACACCAACAGGTAAAATAGAATTCTACTCCAAGAAAGCTGAAGAAATAGGGTTAAACCCACTACCCCAACAAATGCAAATAAACCTAGATGAAGATGAATTCATCCTACTAAACAGCGCCCTCCCATACTATACACATACACAATTCCAAGACGTATATGGACCTATACCAAAAATAGTATGGATAAACAGTGAAGATGCAGAGAAACTTGGAATAAGAGAAGGAGAAATAATTGAACTATACAATGAATTAGGTGTAATTAAAGTGAAGGCAGTTATCACAGATAGAATACCATCAAAAGTATTATGGACACCAAAGCTATTAACCGGTCTAAATGGAAAGCCACTAAACATCCTAACACCAAGTACAACACAGAAAATAGGTGGAGGCCCAATATTCAACTCAATAACAGTTAAGATAAGAAGTAAAAATAACAGTCAAACTTAAAGTATAGATCTAAGCTTATCAAGAGTCCTCTCAAAGACATCTGGATCAATAGATCGAAGAGACTTCCCTGGAATTCCAATCCAAACTGGATGAATATCATTCTCCTCTAAAACATTCTTGAACTCCTCCATGAAAACACCCATACCCTCAACAAAAATTACATCACCCGGAAACTTACCCTTCTTAACTGGATCCTTCCATCTCCCAACCCTACTTATTCCACAAGTTGGACTTGCCTCAGCTCCAAGAACAGCTACAATCTCATAACCCTTCCTCTTAAACCATAATAACTGCTCAACAATAGCCTCTGCAATACTCCTATACTTATCTCTAATAGTTGGATGCTCATAGGACTCCTTAGGTAAAGGCTTACGGAAAATTCCAAAGATATGCATTTCAGGGCAGGGAAGCTGAAATATTCCAACACCCCTCTCTAAAAGTATTTTAACAACATCCTCCTCAAGCCCTGGATAAATAGCCAATCCATCCTCCAAGGAGTGAACATTTAGAATACAATGTGAAACAACAACTATCTTACCACTCCTAGCATCACTCAACAGTCACACCCCACAGATACATTCAGTAAAATTCTTAACAAAAAATTTTACAATTTCGAATCAAGTCAACCAAATACTACAGCTTAACCGCCTTAAAACCTAAAAGCCTATAACCAGTATCCTGAAAGCCAATCTTCTCATAAACCCTCCTTGCAGGCAAGTTATCCCTTGCAACCCAGAGTATAACTTCCATTCCCAAGTCAAGTAATTCCCTAACTAGGGCAGAAGTAGCAGAAATGGCAAAACCTCTATTCCTAAGAGAAGGAACGGTGTAGACTCCGCGGATAATAGCTAAATCCTCAATATACTCACTACACGCAGCAATAGAAGCCAATAATCCATCCTCATATGCACCATAGAAGAATCCTCTCTCAATCTCCCGCTTAACTCTACCCCTCCAGTCTCCACCAAAGGATCTAAAAATATCATCTAAATCTTCAATTCCAAGCCTCTTAACTGAATGCTTAATAACACATCTAAACGTATTATGATTCACCTTCAAAACAAGAAAATTAGTAACTCTCCCCCTACTCTCCATATCAGATGGTTCAACAATCCTATAGAATCTCTCAACAACGCTAAAGTGACTCGGCTCAATAGCAAAGACATACTCCTCCAAATCGATGCAAGGCATAAGAGCCTCAATACTCCCCACACTTCCATGAGTATGCACAATTCGCCTATCAAACTCGAATATATAACCTGAAATCTCTTCATCCTCCAAAGCTATCCAGACCTTAGTTTTATCCCTCTCAAACTTTAAGTCATAAATAGTGAAGAAATGCAAAATCTTATCACTATATAGATAGTTTAGAAAAAAGTCTTCATCAACCTCATCAATGGAAACTATCCTTAAGCAATCCTCTCCATCACATCTCGCATCTAAAGGAAATGATTCCACCATCCTCTAAATCAATAATTAACAATCCACTATAAATGTAAATGTGAACTATGTAATTTCATTTAATCTAAATCAATTCCATACAAGTTAAAATAGACAACTAGAAAATGAATCTAAGCATTCCAATTTCAAAATTATACTTCACATCCCATCAACATTTAAGGAGTAAATGCAGTAAACTATAGGGCATGATAGTTAAGCTACCTTTATCTAGTTTTAGTCCTCGCCATAAAACCGAGAATCTCCCTAATTATCTTGCTTGCCGTAAATGCCGTTATACCCTTACAATCATATTTAGGTATAAACTCCACTATATCAAATCCTACTACCTCCAAGTTTAAACTCTTAATAACATCAATTAACTCCCTAACACTCAACCCTCCAGGTTCAGGATTTCCTACACCTGGTGCAAATGCAGGATCTAAAACATCTAGGTCTATGGAGATGTACGCCTTACTAAAACTAAGCTTAACATGTGGATTACGATGTACTTCAGATGTAGTCACTATCGTTATACCAGCTTCCCTAGCAAAATCTATTTGCTCTCTTGTAGGAGCCCTAATACCTATTTCAACTACATTATCACCTCTAACAAAATCCTCCTCAACTAGACGGCGAACAGTACATGCATGTGAATATCTATCTCCATCATATTGAGGGTATAGATCTGGATGTGCATCAAAATATATGAGGGCAAAATCACTATTAGAAGCACTCTTTAACGCCTTAACGGATGCATACGTTACGGAGTGATCTCCACCGAGAAATAGGAAGATTTCACCCCTATAGTAATTACTCACCACTCTAGACACGTCGTCAACTATATTGTTGAAGGTGACTCCAGTAACATCGCCAAGATCCCTATATCGCCACACCTCCCTAAGATCTATGAGGTCTTCAGTGAAACTATTATACAACTTATCAGTAGTTGCCTCTCTAATAACTCTAGGAGCTTCACTAGAACCCCTCCTAAATGTAGATGAACCATCCCAAGCAATACCTAGAACATAGAGATTTGGATTATCAGATTTTGAAATTCCAAAGAACAGCATTAAAATCCCCAGACTATTATATTTAAACAGAAATTTAAGAGACTATATATTCATCACCATCCCCATTACATAAAATATTGAAGATAATATGGATAAACTCAGTAAAGGGTGTATGTAAAAGGTTAATTACATAGTCTAATATAAGTTAGAATATGAGTAAGAGTAAAATTCCCAAGTCGGAAGAATTTTTGGGATTTAAGATTGGAGAAGATAAAAAGCTAGCAAACTGGAACCAAATAGTTGAATACTTCAAAAAGATTGGAGAACTCTCGGATAGAGTAAAAGTTGAAGTCTTAGGCTTAACAACTGAGGGCAACGAGTTTATACTTGCAACCATATCAGCCCCAGACAACCTAAGAAACTTAGAGAAGTATCGGAAAATACAGATGAAACTTCACAATCCAGAGGGATTAAGTGAAGAAGAGGCAGAGAAACTCATTGAGGAAGGAAAAACCATAGTCCTAGTAACATGCAGCATCCACTCAACTGAAATTGCTGCAAGCCAAATGTCCATGGAACTCCTCTATAAACTAGCAACAGAAAACTCTGAGGAAGTAAAGGAAATACTAGACAACATAATCTTCCTACTAGTTCCATCACTAAACCCAGATGGAATAATCAAGGTTGTAGAATGGTATAAGAAGACTCTGGAAACAAAATATGAGGGTTCACGTCCACCCTACATGTATCACAAGTATGTGGGACATGACAATAATAGAGATTGGTTCATGTTCACTCAAGTTGAAACTAGGCTAGCTGTAGAGAAAATTCACAACCTCTGGCATCCACAAATAGTATACGACCTACATCAAATGGGATCCTATGGAGCTAGATTCTGGCTTCCACCCTTCATAGACCCAATAGACCCAAACGTAGACCCAATACTACAACAGGAAATAGTATTTCTAGGCTCATCAATGGCAAATGAACTTATAGGCAAAGGAAAGAAGGGAGTTGCATGCCACACCATCTTCGACGCATGGACTCCAGCTAGAGCATATCAACACTATCATGGAGGAGTCAGAATACTATCTGAAGCCGCAAGTGTAAAAATAGCTACACCCATTGAAATAAAGAAGGAAGAACTTGAAGAAAGGAGAGGCTTCGACCCCAAAGCCCAGAGATGGAACAATCCAAATCCATGGCTTGGAGGAAAATGGACACTAAGAGACATAATCGACTATGAATTAATAGCAGTAATGGCATGCCTAAGAAATGCAGCCAAATACAGGAAAATATGGCTATATAATACACTTCAAATATTCAAGAAGGCATTAAATCCAGAGAAGGGTCCATACGCATTCCTCATACCGCCAAATCAAAGAGACCTATACAACACCTACTGGCTCCTAGAAATACTAAAAACAGGAGACGTAAAAATCCATAAAGCCAAAAAGGAGTTTGAAGCTGAAGGAATAACATATCCAGCTGGAACCTACATAATATACTACGCCCAACCCTACGGATGCTTCGCAAAAACACTACTAGAAGTCCAGAAATACCCAGAATTAAAGGAGGCAAAACCCTACGACTTAACAGCATGGACACTACCACTACTAATGGACGTGAAAGTGATAACAGTAAATAAGAAGTTTGAAGCTGAAGTGGAAGAAGTAGCGGAAGTGAAAATGCCTAGCGGAAAAATAGTGGGAGATGAAAAAGCCAAGTACTATGCCTTCACACCAAAGTCAAATGCCTCATACAAACTGGCTGCAACCCTATTAAAAGAGGGATTCAAAGTAAAGAGAGCCACCAAGCCAATTAAAGTAGATAATGAAGAACTACCAGCAGGAGCCTTCATAGTAACAGGAAACGAGAAGACTAGAGAGAGAATTTCCCAACTACTAAAGGAACTCCCCATAAAAGTATATGCACTAAATGAAATTCCAACCAATGAACTAGTAGAAATCAAGCTACCTAGAATAGGAATATATCAAAGCTGGTTCCCAATAGCAGATGAGGGATGGACTAGATTCATACTAGAAAAATTCGGCTACCCATTCGAAACAATACATGACAAGGATATTAGAAGAGGAAAACTAAACGATAGATTCGACGTAATAATAATTCCAAGCCAAAAACTCGAAAACATAATTGAGGGAAGAAAAGAAGAAGACTATCCGCCGGAATACTGCGGAGGAATAGGTGAGATAGGAGTAGAAAACCTAAACAACTTCGTAATCAACGGCGGAACACTAATAACCCTAAATCAAAGCTGCATGCTACCAATAAAGAAGATGTGGATACCAGTAAGCAATGCACTAGAAGGAGTAAGTGAAGAGGAATTCTATGTGCCAGGAGCAATTCTAAGAGCAATAGTAGATAATAAGCATCCAATAGGATATGGAATGCCCATAGACGCAGCAGTACTATTCGTAAACAGTCCAGCCTTCAAATGCCAGGAAAAATACGTAGTAGCAAGATATCCGCCAACAAATCCACTACTAAGCGGATACATATTGGGAGACAAATACCTACACAACCTAGCTGCAATAGTCGACATCCCAAAGGGAAAGGGCAGAATAATACTATTCGGAACACCAGTACAATTTAGATGCCAAACACCAGGAACATTCAAAATGCTATTCAACGCACTACTATATCCCCAAAAATAAGATTAATCAAACTCCTCATACTCAGTCAACGGTGAAACATTACAGTAATGCTCAAGTAAAATTCGAGTGATAATCCTCATCTCAGTCATAACTAGGGGTGGAGAGAGATTTAATAAATCACATACATTACGCCAAGACCTAGCCTGAAGAACCTTAGAAATCAACATCAACTCCTGAATAGCTGTTAGTCTAGGCCGCCTATCCTCAACATCATAAAAATAGCATTTAGCCAATTCAAATACACCATCAACAACACCCTCAAGAGTCATGGGACCCCAAGCATAAATCCTCAACCTCTCAATCTGAACACGGGAAAGCTGAGGAGAATAACCTTCAACCACAGGATGATTCCAAGACATAAGCAGTAAATGAGCTATTTCAGGTTCAAGATCACGATAAGTATCATAGAGAGAATTTACAAGCCTCCTCCTAAACTCACGATTAGCCTCCAAAATAAACCTTGAAACCTCACTGTTAAGAGGCTTAATAACTATAACTGTAAACTCACCACTAATAGGATTCCTATCAGGACTAATATGAATAGGTATAAAGCCATTCTTAATCCAAAACTTAAGCAACCTCTCAGAAACACCGAAACCAGCCCCAACCCAATCATAACCCTTCTCTCTAGCCTCCTCACAAACCCTCTCCAACATAAATGAACCAATACCCCTACCCATCAAATTGATATGAGTAGCTATACGTACAATCCTCCAACCAACAAATCGACCGAAATCAATAGACCTAAAATGCTTAATGAATCGATCAGGAATAATGTTACCCTGAACTCTAGCTCCAATTAAAAGTTCATTCCCAATCTTCTCAGGTATAGGACCCTCCTCAGCAAGTTGAATACTGCAAACCACCTTACCAGTTGGAGTTGTAAGCATACGTATAGTATGATGCGGAGCATCAGCCATCATAGCTAAATCCTTAGGCTGATTCCTATAATGAGCCAAAACATAGATACCAATAAACTGCTTAAGCAACCCATCCTCCTTCAAAAATAATGACTCCAAGTCAGGTTTAACATAATTTAAATCCAATTTCTCAATAAACTTTAAGTCCTCATCATCAATTTCAGCTGGCTCAGCATCAAGCATCAAAGTATCAAAAAGCCACCTTTCAATAGGATCATTCTCAGCATACCTAATAGGCTCAGTCATCTCATACTCAATAACCCTGGTTTCAGAATCCTCCTTCAAGGCTTTGAGAAAGCGGACGGAAAAACCTCTACCAGCACCCTCATATCCATGAATAGTGGAGGAGAAAATTAAACGCCTAAACCTCCTCCAAATCTCATATAGCATTAGAACAGGAATGCCAGCAGCTTCATCAACTGCAATTAAATCAGCCCTTCTAGTAATAGCATCTAAAGGCTCCCTATACTCAATAATTACAGGTCTAGTTTCAATTCTAACAATAAAGTTATCTCTACGAATAACATTTATCTTCTCATATCCAAGAAACTTAAAAGTCCTCAATGCAAGCTCCATTAAAGATTGAACATTAAGCAGATTTGGAGCAGTAACCAATATCTTAACAGGCATCTTCTTAAAGCTAATGGCCCTACCCAAAACAGCCAATCCAATACCAACAGAACAAGACTTACCCCTACCCCTATCAGCAGTTATAACTATAGCTAACCTACCCTTAGGCCTGTCAATTAAATTCTCAAACAATTTTAAAACCTCAACTTGATCCTGAGTTAAAGCTAAGCGAAAAGCCCTCTTAGGGAAGGGACTCTTCTTAGGAATTTTAATAGAACGCTTAGGAGTAGATGAAGTATATCTACCAGCTAGTAGAGTGAAGGGCTTAACATATCTCTCCTCATCGGAACTATAAATTGCAATGCCATCATAATCAAAAAGCTTCCCAATAACACGTCTAATAAAAATAGTTCTAACAGTAGAGATTGGATATTGAATAGTTGCAAGCTCAATCTTAAACCTACTAACAATCCTAGGCCAAGAATCAAGAGATGGAGTTAAAAGAATAATTAACCCTCCACCCCTAACAAGGCCAGTTAACCTACCAACATCATTTGGATTAAAATCATTCAATAAATCCAAAACAACAACATCAAAAGTTAAACCTAAAACAGTGTCAGTCCGCTTATAACTAATAGCCTGAAAAACAACTTCATCGCCAAAATCACCTCTAAACCCCTCAACAACAGCCAATCTCTCCAAGGCATCATCATAAAAAGAGTGATAAGCATACAAAACACTAACCCCATCCCTAAAACGTAAAATCCTCCTACAAGCCTCAACCAAGAAATCCTTAACAGATGAAGCCAACTTAAAACTATCGTCACCACAAATAACAAGCATCCTCCTATGATTAAGAATAAATGCCTCCTCCAACACCCTACCCAGCACATCAACACTCATCAATAACACCTCAAAAAGAAAAGAGTAATATTCAAAAAAGACTACACAAACAATCTTAAAACAATAACGACCATCACAACATTCTCAACAAATCAACACTAAACCTAAAAAATAAATTATAGGAAAAAGTAAAAATGCTTGGGGAAGGTTATGCCTCCTCCAAACAAGAAGCTTATAGCCTGCATTCTAATAATTACACTTTCCCTTCTAATCTACCTACAGGCAGACTGGCTCCTCCAGAAAACCATAAAAATCTACTTAGCCCATGCATCAAGCATCGAAGCTGTAGACTACAATAACTTCACAACTATCCACTCCACCCTAGAAGCTGGAGGAATGGGATTAGGCATAAGAAGAGGAGAAAAAATAGAGTTCTACGACACCCTTGAATTTAGAGCATCAATAATACTTAACAATGAAGTCATAAATGAAAGTCTAACAAGAATACTAAGCACATCACCCCAAGAAGAGCTAACTGTGAAGGCACAAACCAAAATGAATCCCGACGTAATCAATGTTAAATTAGCATTATTAATCTCCTCAAGACCCACAGTGAAATTAAATTTCGATCAAATATCCTTCCACGCCCATATCCACTGGACAATAAGCATTGAAAAGAACCATGAAAGCATACCAATATCGAATGGTTATGGAATAGTCTGGGAAGCAAGCGATAAGGAAATATCAAGAGCAGAAACCATGCACCAAGAAGAAAATAGCTTAACCCACATCATAAACAATGCCTATGAAAACCCAATCATCCAACTAAGAATAAAAGAAATAACTGAAAAACTAAACATCAAACCACCCTTCAAAATAAAATTCAATAGCACTATATACTACCAATACTACGTCCCAAAAATTGGATTTAAAATTAAGGATGAAACTGAGGCAGAAATTGGAGAAATAGTAATTCAAAAAATAAGTGAAGCAACAACTATAAATCTAACCTTCAAAACACCCATAATAGAAAAGGAAGTGAAAATCATAGATCCAAACACGGAAATAATAAGACAAATAACTCTAATCACAACAGCCATAGCCATAGGAATATTAATAGCCACCATCCCCTCCAAACAGCAAAATTTATGAAACAAAAATCATCTTAATCAAATAGCCAATAACAAGCCGCCGTCGTTCAGTCCGGTCAAGGATACGGGCCTCTCGAGCAGCTTAGAGAGGTATAGGCACGGGGATAGCCCGGGACCCGGGTTCAAATCCCGGCGGCGGCACCATCCAACTTAAAATGATCTTATATTGAATGTAGCAAGACTTATGTTATTGATATTCCCAATTAATATTAGTGGGAAAATGAAATTTAGATTGAAAGTTGACTCTAAGGGTCGAATTTACCTTCCTCGTGAAGTCAGAGAGAAAGTTGGTGACTTTGTTATTCTTGAGAAGAGTGAAGAGGGATTTATACTAAAGCCCGGTGAAGTTACAAGTTTTCTAGAGGAATTTAAGAGTATCATAACTTCTGAACCTCCTAGGACAGGTAAGCCTGAAAATTGGCCTCCCTCAAAAATGAAAGCTATATGGAGGCCTTCTAGTTGATTGTAGGATTAGACACGAATATTTTATGTTATGCTCTTGATCCAGCCTATCTTGAACATGTGAAAGTTGAGAATTTGCTTTTAAATCTATCTCCAGAAAATCGTGTCGCCATAAATCCTACAGTACTTCATGAGACATACCATGCACTTGTCTTCAGTCAAAAGTGGGTTCCATCAGAGGCTAGAAGAAGACTTCAAATGTTGTTAAGGCATCCCTATATTGAATTTTTAAATCAAACTAAAAGAGTATGTAGTATAGGTTTGAACTTAGCTGAAAAATATGGTCTAGGAGGAAGAGATGCATTAATAATAGCTAATTTTATTTCAAATAAGATTCCTATAATGTATACTCATGATAATGAAATTTTATCTTTAGGTGAGATACGCTGGAGGGAATGGGTCTTAAGGTTTATAGATCCCATTGAAGAATAAATGGCTATTAAGTAGCACTTAAAAATTATAAATGGAAATTAAGTGTAGTCTACTTTAACCTCTCATCCAGATAACTGTAACCTTGATCTACTTTTTCATGCATTTTCTCAGCCCATTTATCCATGCCCATGACTCTAATTTCTCTTAGACTAGCTAACGCTTGCGAATATCGCTTTAAGTATTCACATTTCTCCATTTCATTGCATTCTGCACAGGTTCTATAGCCTTTCTGCTTACAGCATTCACGAATCTTGCAGTTTGGATCTCCTCCTCCACGAAGGCAGTCTGGGCATTCACCAAACATTTTTGAGAAGCCGTCTAGGACTCTCTCAAACTTGTCGTAGTGTTGGAATGCTGGATCCCATTTGGCTAGTTCTGAAACATACTTGTCGAAGCCATAGGCCTTTATTATTTTACGTAGATTTTCAACCGCCTGCCTTATCTTCCCTTGATATATTCCACATGCACCACAATATAAGCCGCAATAACCAACTAACTCTCTTAGATTTCCACTCAACATATAGCACCTTACACAAACTATATTTTAAAGTTATAAAAGTCTTTAACTCATTCTTCATCTTCTCTGAACGGAAAATTCTCTCTTTATACTATACTTGGATATCTCGAACAAAATCTTCAATTTATAATAAAAATTAAAGGGAGGGAAGATGGATGCTATACGCGGACTGTTAAGTCTTCTAATTCCTTTGTATATTTTGTTGCTGGTTCAGGCTCTGTTTTTCCAACTATTACTGTGTCTGAATGTCTAAAGCCTCCAAAACCATATACGTAAATTCCTGGTTCAACTGAAGTTACCATTCCAGCTTTTAATATTCTGTGGTTGAATGCCATATCATCCCAGTATTCATGACCTCCTAAGCCTATTCCATGCCCAGTTCTATGCATTATATAGTCGCCGTAGCCTGCTTCCTCAATTATTTTTTGAGCCACTGCATCAATATCTGAAACCTTATTTCCTTCAACACACATTTTTAATGCTTCTACTTGGGCTTTAGTTGCAATTTCGAAAAACCTTTTCTGCTTCTCAGTTGGCTTACCAACGATGAAAGTTCTTTCATTCTCCACTCCATACATATTTAGCCTTACACCTATTCCGTTGACTATTACATCTCCTTCCTTAATTTTCCTTCCAGAGTAGCCTCCTGGACCGTGAGGCATTGCTGCGAAGGGCCCATAACCTGTTCCTCCAGCACCTACACGTATATGATAATTGGGATATCTTTTAGTTGCTTCTTTAACAAGTTTATATGTCACTTCTGCTCCTATTTCCAACAATGTCTTTCCAGGTTCTATAGCTTCTTTAAAGAATTCTTGACCAATATCTGAAAGTTCACCAGCTTTCCTAATTAAGTCCAGTTCCTCTTTACATTTAATTAGCCGCATTTCTCTAAGTAACTTTGAAGAATCAATTATTTCTAGTTCTGGCAGAAAGAGACCTATCTTTCTTTTGAGAAATTCCGGAGAATCTGCACCTATCCTTCCCCTGTTAAGTTTCTTATTTTCAAATAACTGACTTACAAATGGACCCCATTCTCTCACTGTGGGTAGCCTATTAACTTGTTTAGGATGCTCGGAATAGAAGTAAGCTTCAGCAATTATACCTCTACCTTGTTCCCTAGAAAATTTAAAGTGATTTATAGACAATTCACATAGGACCATAAAGGGATCTCCCTCTAAAGGTATTACTGCAACTACTGGTCTTTCCCAAGGAGCAACATCTAAGAAGAAACCAGTTACGTATACGAAGTTTAAACTGTCAAGTACTGCTAAAGCTTTTAAATCATTTTCCGCCAAGTAATTTTTTATTGTTTCAATTCTCCTTTTCAGAACATCCTTACTCCAACCATCAATATAACTCATAAATCACCCCTCAAATAAAATTATTATTTTCTTACTTAAAAATATATTTTTCTAGTAAAAATAAACATAAAATATTTTAAAGTATTAATTGAATATTTTTATAGATAATTAGTAAAAATTTAGGAGGAGAAGTCATGATATTAGTTTCTGGCAGAATTTCTGCTTTTATAACACTATTAATTCTATGCGGCTTCATATTATGGTACATAATGGAAGCGAGAAAGGGGAGAGTTCCAAAACTGAGAAGACTTCCCGCTTTAGAAGCTATTGATGAAGCAGTTGGAAGAGCCACAGAGATGGGTCGGCCAGTACACGTATCCTGTGGTTCAGGTGGAAGCATAAGAGACGAATGGGCTTCACAAGTATTGGCTGGCTTAAGTGTTTTAAGTTACGTTGCAGAGCTCTGCGCTGAATACGACACTAGTTTAATAGCTACAACACCAGTAGCCGACAATTTCCCAATAATGTCTGAAATTGTGCGAGAAGCTTATAGAAGAAAGAACAAGGAAGAATCATTTAAACCCGATATGGTTGTATATGTGCCTGGATATAATGCAGCTTCAATAGGCATTATGGTTGAAAGAAACATAGCTGCTAACATAATGGTTGGCCCATTCTGGCATGAATCAGTAATCCTAGCAGAAGTTGGAGCATCCCTTGGAGCAATACAAATTGGAGGTACAGCAACAACTCATCAGTTACCATTCATCGTTGCGTCATGCGACTATGTTTTAATAGGCGAAGAAATGTTTGCAGCTGGCGCTTACTTATCACGCGACCCCGTCCAGATAGGTAGTATTGCAGGAATGGACTGGGGGAAAGTGCTGGCAATTCTTCTCACCTTATTTGGCTTATTGATGGAAGCTGCTGGCTTCAGTATAATTAAATATCTAAATATGTGAGGCTGAGAAAATGGCCTGGTATAAGTCTCGTGAATTTTGTCAAATAGTAACACTTATCGTTGCAATAATAATACTTATAACCTACTTCTTCGACATACCTGGAGGAGGAGAAGTTGCTAGCCATCTACAAGCCTTTGGAACCATAGTTTCTGCCTTCGCACTAATGGTTGGTGTTCTTAACTTATTCCAAATACATCTCCCAAATTTAATGAGAAAAGGAAGATACTGGTACACTAGTTTCATTGTTTGTGCTAGTATTATTTTATGGGCTTCCATTGCAATATGTCTTGGCTCTGAACACCCCATTTCAAGAACCTTGTACATGACGGTTAATTATCCATTAAGTGGAACAGCATACTCATTTACCGCATTCTACATTACCTCTGCAGCTTATAGAGCATTTAGAGCAAGAAATATAGACTCCTTCATATTGCTCACCATTGGAACTTTAGTTATTCTTTACAATACTCCAATAGCCAATGCAGTTTTCCCCACCTTTGGAGATATAGGGGACTGGATATTTGCAGTTCCAAATAAAGCTGGCTTCAGAGGTGTAGTTATAGGAATTGCACTCGGCTCCGTTGCAGTAGGTCTTAGAACATTACTTGGAATGGAAAGAGGCTACCTTCGAGGTGGTGGATAATGAGTATCTTTCAAAGACTAGGCAGATTAGACCCGAGAGTATTCTTTACCCTTCTCATTTTCGCAGTAGCTATACCAATAATTTCTCCTCTCGGATTACCAGTACCAATAACTCAACCAGTACTAGATGCATACAACTACATTGAAAACCTCCCAGAAGGCAGCGTTGTCTTATATTCAATGTCGGTTGCTGGAGGAGGATGGGATGACGTAGGGGGAGGAGTAATAGCAACAATGCAACATTTATTCAGCAGACCAGTAAAAATAATCATCTTCTCATATTTCGCAGATTCAGTTCCATGGGTGGAATACACATTAAACAACATCGACAAGCATGGGAAAAAATATGGAGAAGACTATGTTTGGCTAGGATATTTAGCTGGCGGAGAAGCCATGCTAGCTGGACTTGCATCAAGTATCCGAAGCATAACTACCACTGATGCATATGGCACACCACTAGACAACCTACCCATGATGAAAGATATCGATAACATCCATGACATCGACTTAATTGTTCATGCAGAAATTTCAACAATTTTTGAAGCATATTTAAGACAATTTCAAGCTCCATACGGTAAACCAATAATATTAATTTGCCCCTCAATGATGGTAACGATGTACTTCCCATATTATCCAAATCAGGCCATCGGAATAATTGGTGGAGTAAGAGGCTCTGCCGAATATGAATTACTAATCCACAGACCTGGAATGGCATCGGTCTCAACAGACACTCTCTCCACAACACACATACTCATCATAGTAATGATAATCATGGGAAACATAGGCTACTACTTTGAAAGGAAAATAAGGAGAGGTGAATGAAATGCCAACAGAAGAATTAATTCTCAACTTAATAACAATATACCTGATTCTAGGCTTATACAGTTTTGTTTTTAAAGACAATATACATTATAGACTAGTTCTAGGAGTATACGTTGGCTCAATAGCTGGCTGGAGTTTAGCCTTACAGTATGAATATATAGTCAGAACTATGAGCTCAGCACTTAGCAAAGGTCAAGTATACTATATTCTAGCATTAATCCTAGGATTAATGTTATTCTTTAAATTTTCAAAGCGACATCTTTGGGTATACAGAATACCTATAGCATATCTTGTCGGTTTAGGCGTTGCCCTGTCAATTAGAGCCATAGTAAGTACACAATTCCTCCAACAAATTCAGGCAACAATACTCCCAATATGGACCCCTGATCCATGGACTAATATCAACAACCTCATATTCATAATCATGGTAATATCAAGCTTATGGTTCTTCACATTCCATTTTGAACATAAAGGAGTATCTGAAAAAATTGCAAGAATTGGAAGATACACCTTAATCGCAGCCTTCGGTGCAGGCTTTGGAAATACAGTGATGTTCCGAATGTCACTAATAACAGGACGCTTTAGATTCCTATTATCTCCAAACAACAGAATCTACACAGTCATTATAGCTTTAATTCTAATAGTCTCAGTTGCAGTCTACGAACAATACATCAAGAAAAAATAATTCCCCCTTTTTTAAATTACAAATATCTCCCGTTCTACTCTCCGCTTTTTTATTCCAAGATCGCTTACATTGAAGCGTCGATTCCCATATAATTCTGCCTCTTCCTCTTCAAAATAGACAGCTGCTACAATTCTACCTAACGAATCAGCTTTCATTATCCCACTACCACTCGCTGCTCCAACTACTATTAAATTGTTTTCTTCAAATATTACTGGCTGATGGTCTATAGTGTTTATTGCATATAATCCCGCCCATGCATTAATTGGGTATGAATCAATAAATTGAGGAAAATAAGCGGTTAAAACTGGATATATACCATATCTATAGTAATTCTCTTCCGGCTGAGGGTCTTCCTCAAGCTTAAATGACCGATTAAAGTCGTCTGCATATGCTATCCAAAAAGTTTCCTCGTCGATATCTGGCCTAATATAAATTCTGGGCTCAGGAAGTATTGTGAAAGGCATGCAATTATATCTATTAAAACCATCTACATATAGAAGCTCTCTTAACCGATTCTTATCCGCTCTAATAACGAAAATCTGTCTTTTCTTAGGTTTACTATACGAATCAACTCCAATTGGATCTAAAAGCTCACTACTCCAAACACCAGTTGCAATAATAATTTTCTTAGCCTCAATTATCCTCCCATGAACTCTGACCCCCTTAACAGTACAATCCTGCCAGAAATATGGTTCCCCTGGAATTTCAAGGCTAATTTTTGGTTCAACAACTATTCTATCAACCTTTGCTCCATATACAACCTTGCCTCCCATACGTCTGAATTCAGTTTCATAAAATTCCACAAGTTTTTCTACATCAATCTTACCTGCTTTAGGCACAAATAGCCCATTTTCAATGTTAGCTAAATTCATTACTTTGCCTACGTCAGACTCTGCAGCTTCAATATTAACTTTAAGTTTATCTCTCAATTCTTCCTTATCATAGACTGTGAATAACCCACCTCTCTCTTCCATTTTACGTAAAGCCAATTCAATCCTTTTAAATTGGCTTTCGCCGAAAAGCCAAAGATAACCAATCCATCTCATACCCAAATTAAAACCACTTTTCTCTATATGCCTATAGAATTCAATTGAAGAATCAGCTAGATAGAAATTGGTTCTAGAATAGAAGAAACTTCTAAACATGCCTGCACTCTTTGCAGTATTACCTTCACCAGCTTTATTCAACTTATCAATTAACAATACACTTCCATCTCTAAGCCTCTTCTTAATATGATATGCTGATGCCAACCCTAAAATACCTGCACCAACAACAATAGCATCATACGTTGGCGAAGTTAATTCACCCCCAAAATTAAAATAAAATATTAAACATATAATATTAACACCATTAAAGAGATGATATTAGCAATATTTATTCATCCTTCTCTTAAGCCAAGTAATTCTATATTCCTTCTAATGTTTCTCTAGTCAGAGCTCAAACATGCTGATTTATTCTTTACCATATTAATACTTTCTTTCTCACGTAGCTTGAATTATTTTATTGAGATTATTTTAAACCGAACTTTCTGGGCGGGAGCTTCTCAACTTTCTTTAACTCCTCTAATTTCTCTAGTAACTGTTTTATTTCAACTTTTAATTTGTTTATTATATTTTTCAGTTCATCCAGACCTACTTCACTTTTTAAAATGATGTCATCAAATTTAGATAATTTCTTTCTGAATTCGCTTAATCTTAATCCAGTTTCATAGAAATGTTGTTTGAAATCTACGAAGAGAGCTACACTTAAATCTTTATTGAACACATCTTCAAGCCTTACCTTCTTCTTCAGCAACTTCTCTTCATCATCTAGCGTAGAGGCTATGGAGTTTAAATTTCTAGTTAGAACAGGAAGCAAGTTAGCCTTAATATCAACTAATAGAGACTGCTCCCTTCTCCTCTCCTCGAGATGATATTTGTATAGATATGAGAAAATTATGATTGCAGCAACTATGAGGAGTAATTGTTCAGACAACTTAAACACCATTTAATTATTCATCCCTCCACAATAAATACTTCTAGTTAGAAGTGATAGTAATGTTCGAAGTTACAAGTAAAGAAGAATACCATGTCTAAGAACAGGATCTCCAATCACATAGAGGTTATTTTGCTTCTCTATGAAATTTAACTTTAATAGATTGTTTAGCAGATTTGTAAAGTTTTTATCATCAATTTCTATACCTTCTTCAGCTTCTAGACTTTTCTTTATGATACTCCAAGTTGAAGGTTTTACTGCTATAGTCCTGAGTATAATCCTATAGCGATTTTCAGCCCTAGATTTTTTTAGAAAACTCTTCAACTCTTCAATTGCTTGCCTAGCTGCATGCTCAAGTATTCTATCTAGTGAAGTTTCTCCACCATAAGCTACACTCCAACCAAAAAAGGTTAACCATCCTAAAATTCCATCAAGCTTATTTACTGCCTCAACAATAAGGTTTTCATTAACCTTATAGGATAACTGTCTAAATCCTTCCCTTAAGAAAGTAATAGCCTCTTCATTACTTAATCTCCTTAACTTCACTTCATATAGAACTCTGCCATAAAGTGGTGACTTGGGATTATCAACCTTTAATAAATCATATAGTAAACCCACTTGAGAACCAGTCAATATAACAACAATATTAAGTAAATTATCGTAAATATATGCTAGTAAACTTGGAAAATTTATCGGCAACACCCTAAATTCCTGAAGCTCATCGAAAGCAAGTATTACCTTTAAATTATTTTCTGAAGCCCATTTGTTTAAATTATCAAGTATTAAGGCTATATTTGCACGATTCTTCTTTTTCCATGATAAACGAATGAATGAAGCAGTAACTTCAACACCATCTAATCCCTTAATTGAATTTATGAATTTTCCAATTACTCCTCTATATCTATTCAAGAAATCGTTAAGAGCATTTGTAAATTCGATCATAAATCCCCTCATATTAACAATGCCTTCAGAAGCAATAACACGTCTAGCATCAATAAATATAAAGGGTAAAGAACATTCATTCAAGAATGTTTTTAGAAGACTAGTCTTACCAAATCTTCTCGGTGCAGTAATTAAAATAATCCTACCAAATTTAACTCCATCTTCAAGACGCTTTAGTTCATTCTCAAAATCAAACAAATCCTTCCTTCTACACTTAGGCTCTAAAGCGAAATACATTACTGGTACCACCACCAGTAACTGGTAGTACTACCAGTTATAAATCTATCCATCAAGCTACAATAAAAATATCACAGAAAACATCAACTATAATACTGTGACTAACATTGGCTTTAGAGAGCATATCAGTAAATGAAGCTAGAAAATTAATAGTTAAAAAACAGAGACTCCCTCCAAGTTTCAGAGGTAAAGGCAAGGAGGAAGTTGTTGAAGTTGTTAGGAGTATTGCAGGTGTACAGTATGACCCTCTACCAGTTATCATGCAAGCACAATACTTAACCCTGTGGAATCGCGTTAAGAATTTTAGACCAGAGTTTCTAGATGAACTCCTATACAAAGAGAGGAAATTAATAGAATTCGTATTGATTAGACAGGCATTACATATAGTTCCAGTCGATGAACTGCCCTACTATTATCAAGCGGTTCAACGTGTCTTTAGGAGAGGTTGGATTCAAAGATCAATAAATAAGCAGTCAATGGAAGAGCTTCAAGAGATAGTTAAAGTGATTAGGGAGAAGGGTACTGTAAGCATAAAGGACTTCCCCTACACTAAGCTTAGAGCACTATTCTATATGGGTAAAATAGCTATTGCGAAGAGGGAGGTGGGAATGTTTCAAATGCCCCACTATAGTCTATTAAACACACTTCACCCGCAAATAAATCTAGAAGAAGTCGAAGAGGATGAAGCAGCAAGGTGGCTAGTGTTAAGGACGGTTTCAGCCTTTGGAATATCACCTTCAAGCCACATTGCCTATTGGATAGGCTATAAGGTTAAGGAGACAGAGAACATTTTAAGGGAATTAGAGGAGGAAGGAGAAGTAAGGAGAGTAAAGATTGAAGGATTAAGGAAAACTCAATGGATTAGAAGCAAAGACCTAGAGAGAATAGGCAGTATAAAAAGAGAAGAATTCATATCACTATTGACTCCAATGGACAATCTCACAAGAGATAGAAAGTGGCTTGAAGAACTATTTGGATACACATTCAAAATCGAATACTTCCAAAAGAAGGGAATGCGATGGCAAGTAAGCGTATTAATGAACTACGAATTCCTAGGCTTCATAAATCCAAAAATGGATAGGAAAAATAAAACTTTCATAATAAAAGAAGTTAACATCACAAGGAAAATTGAAGAAGATAAATGGGAGAAAATACTGAAGAGAATCGAAGAATTCGCAAAATTCCATAAAGCTGAAAAGATCAAAGTTACAGACAAAAGAAATAGGGATGTTATAAAAACTCTTGAAAAACTTGGTTATGAATCAGTGAACAACTACCTAATATATAAACTATAAATTGCTCAAATAACTAAACCTATAGGGCAGTTTAGAATACTACAATCCTATTTTAGCCTTTATCTTCGCAATTTCCATCTCCAATTTCAATAGTCGCTCATTTAGAAAAGTTTTCAAGTCATCTCTCAAACTCCTTATTTCAGCGACTATCTGATCTTGCCTCCCAAGTAAATCATCCTGTTTTTTAATCATTAAATCTTGCTTCTCAAGCATCAAATCTTGTTTTTTAAGCATTAAGTCTTGCTTTTCAATCGTCAAGTCCTGTTTCTCTATCATAATGTCCTGCTTATTCAGCATTTGAACCCCAATATTGGCTACCTTCACTAATTGCATAGCAGTAAGATACTTATAATATGAGTTAATGTTCATTATATTTCCATCATAATCTTGAACATCAATTTTACTAACTTTAGCTCCAATTGGTTTTTGAACATTAATAATTTTAATGAAATTATTTAATTGATCTTTACTTGTATCAATTAAAACCTCAATTGCCTGTTTACCTTCAATAGAGATGTTTTCAGCATAAAAACGCTCTATTCCTAGCGACTCAGCAATACCTAGTAAAAATGGACGATATCCAACATTATGAACTTTCTCACCAATAATGATTAACCGCTTTTTCAATAGAACACTCTCCAACTATGATATACAGAGGAAATTATATAAAAATGATAACTTACAGCTCAACATCAGGCTATCATTAATTCGTCTCAGATTTAAAAAAGAAAATTTGCTTTTCCCATATTAATCAGAATATGAATCAACATGCCTCTTAAATTATACATTTATTTTACAAAAATTAATTGTTGTAGCATTTAACTAGACTTTACAAATTCTATTACATAAAATAAGTCACTCCAAATCCAGTAAAGCTTGATATCTCTGACATTGCTGGGCAAATATTCTACTGGGGGAGTTGATTCGAATAATCTATTCAAGCTTATAAGCATCTTTCCAGTGGGTGTTTCTCTCAAGTCAGGTGACAATCCTTCATCACATATTATAATTTTGCTACCCACCTTTGCAACTCTAACCATTTCTTTTAAGGCTCTTTTAATATCTCCAAACGTATTTATTCCACCCATATGTAATACTGCATCAAAGGTTTCTGATTTATAAGGTAGAAAAGCTGCATTTCCAATAGTTAGATTCACTCTTTTAATTCTATAATCACTTGCTTTCCTGCGAGCTACTTGTAACATTTTCATTGAAATGTCGAGGCCTTCAATTAATCCATCCTCGCCAATTCTCTTGTATATAAGGGGGATGAAGTCGCCAGTTCCAGTAGCAACATCTAAGACATAAAATCCTTTCTCTAAATTAAGACTCTCAACTAATGTTTCTCTACCTTGAATTATGTATGATCTTGCCTCCTCTCTATCTTTGACTCCGAATAACTTCCCAAAATTAACTACAGCATCTATAAGTTCCTCATCATAACTCACAGCATGTTCATCATAGAAATTTCTCCATTCCTCATCACGTTTATGCAATTGAGGAGGAAATGTTAAGTCTAGGAAGCCTTCTTTAACGTTAAAGCTCAATTTACAATTAACGCATTGAAATGTACCTTCAAGAATTTCATTATCCTCCACTCTACAATCTATAATTTCAAGTTCACTTAGACACGAGGGACACACTATATATTCTAAAGCATCCATCAACACTTTAAACACCAAAAGTATGTATAAAATTTATTATATATAAATATTTCTTAATATACTGAGTTCAAGTAATCATCACAAGCTAGAAACACCTATTAACCGGGAGAAAGAAGAATATTCTATGCGAAATCATGAGTTAAGTAGAGAAATTTTTAGAAAAGTAGCTGTCCAAGCAGAAAAGGCACCACTAGTAGAATGCAAACCTCTAAGAGTCAATAAATATGTGCATAATGGTAAGAGCGTAATTGCCCTAATACGTACAAACAATAGAGTTGAAGGTATAGAAAAAGCATTAGAGGTTATAGGTGGAATTAAGCCAATAACTAAAGGCTTAGAAGGCTACATATTAATTAAACCAAACTGTAATAGTCATGACCCATTTCCAGCAAGCACCCATCCTGAAACACTTCAAAAAATCATAGATGAATCATTGAAATCAGGTATATCAAAGGATCAAATAATTATCGGTGATATGTCGGGTCCAGTTTGGCTTCCTACATGTGAAACCATGAAGCTTAATGGAATATTGGAAGTAGCAGAGAAATATGAAATAAAAGTTTCATTTTTCGAAGAGGAGAATTGGGTTAAAGTTAAACCTGAAAAGGCATCAACATGGCCTGATGG
>JANZKD010000009.1 GCA_025061245.1 Candidatus Culexmicrobium profundum | reverse complement strand
AACACCTTTCTCCTTCAATTGTCTCTTAAGCTTACTTGCATACATATGCGATATCTCTCCACGCTTCTCCAAAAACTCTATTATCTCAAGAGCCTGCACTTCATTGTCACATCGCCTAATAAAATCGATCACATCAGGAGTATAACCCCAAAACTTAGGCGTCCTTTCAGAGGGAGACTTAGATGCAATACGCTCCCCAGCTTCAGAATCAGATCTAAAACCACTAATTGGGATGGAGACTGTTTGCTTCTCCTCAATTTCCCTAGCTAGGTTAGGAAAGTACTTCTTTAAAGTATTCCAATCAGCACTCAATGAAGCCCCATCCAAGCATATAATACACGAGATACAATTTAAACTTATACATTGAATCTAAGCAACTTCAATATGACCCCAAGGAAGATAATCCTCCAAAGACTTAACTGATGTAGCCTCCCTCTCAATTGAAATTTTTGCAATCTTCTCAGCCCTTCTCCAAGCACTAAGAGAACCACCAAACTTAGCAGCATCAACTATTAGAGAAGCAGCCTCTCTACCAGCTCTTGATAAGAAAGCTTGAATCACAGCCTCCCTTAAACGCATAACCCTTAACTCAATCCGCCTATCTCCAGCACAAAGCCTTCTCAAAAGCTTAATCCTACTACGCAGAATAGATGGATCCTCCAAACCATACCATTGAAATGGAGTATGCGCCTTTGGAATAAAAATACTTACAGTCAACCGCACACTCCTAGGGAAAGAAAAGCCAACATCAGCAACTCGTCTAGCCAAATCAAAAATCGATTTTATATCATCCTCAGTCTCATTTGGCAAGCCAACAATAAAGTATAATTTAATATTCCTAATACCACATGAATAAGCTATCTTAGCAGCATCAATCACATCTTGGTTAGACAGGAATTTACCAATGTAATGGCGAAGACTTTCAGAACCGGTTTCAGGCGCCAATGTCAATGTTCTCTGCCCACCCTTAACAAGAAGCTTAATAATCTTCTCATCAACAACTTTAGCTCTCATAGAAGGAATAGATATTTTCAATCCACTTGAAACAATATACTCACAAACATCCTCAAGTTCACTGTGGTCAGATGCATCTGAACCTATAATTACAATCTTATCCACACCAGTTCTCCTCAAACCTTCATCCAAAATTTCTTCAATAACATGAAGCGATCTCTCCCTAAATGGACGATAATTAAAACCTTCAAGACAAAACTTACAAGCCCATTTACATCCCCTAGTAACCTCTAATAGAAAAGCTCTCCCAAAAATTGGTGAAAAACGGCTACTAGATCTAACTTGAGGAATAATCTGTGCAACTGCATGATGCGCATCATCTAGAGATTTAATCCAGCTCCGCTTAACAGGATAAATGTTTCTTGGAACATAAACACCCCTAACACTCATCAATTCATCTAGACAGCTCTCCCGATCCTCACTATCAATAAAAATGTTAAGAATATCATCGATTATTGGCTCCAATTCCCCAATAACAATAGCATCAACCAAGGGAGCCACTGGCTCAGGATTAGAAGAAACTGCTGGGCCACCGGCAATAACTATGGGATGACTATCATCTCTATCCCTTGAGTACACAGGGATATTTGAGGATAAGAGCATGCGAACAAAATTTACATAGTCAACTTCATATTGAAGTGAAAAACCAACCACATCAAAATCACTTAGCACTCTATTAGACTCAACACTCCTCATATTAAAATACGGTTCAAAAAATACACGCTCACATAAAACATTACGACGCATATTTAGAAGCTCATACAATAAATGTACAGCTAAACATGTCATCCCAACTCTATAAACACTAGGATAACATAATGCAAATTTTAAATCAACTTCTCTCCAATTCTTCTTAACAATATTAAATTCCTTAATAAGCATCAAGAACTCTAGAAAACCAAGGTTTAATAAAGTTATGGGACAAATTTTCTCGCAGGATCCCTGACTAAAATTTCCTCAAGTTCACTGATAGTTAAACCCTTAATTACATCACCATAAATATCACATGTCTCTTCAATATGAATATCTTCAGGTTCACGAACAACAATTTCAGCCTTAAAACCTTGCGGAAGAGAAATATGAATATGAGTGTAAATCTTCTTTACTCCAGTATCAGAATAAACCTTAACCTTTCTCTCAACAAAGGAAATTGAAAAACCATTAGACTTCAACTTTTCAACTATAATGCTAGGGGAATCAGCATAAACAATAATGTCAATATCACTCCCAACCCTAACAGTACCCCTCCAGACACTTCCAATAAGCCTAGGAGAAAAATCGCTAAGAACCCTCATAATCCTCAAAGCCGCTCTACGCATTTCCACCAATCTCTTAACACGTGATTCACCTTCAAGTAAATCTGCTAAAAGATCAAGCTGCTCAGCAACCTCACGATTACTAGGAAGAACATTTACCCCAAGTTCCCTAGCTGCCCTCAACTTAGCAAACTTATATTCAGTAGCCAACCTATAATATAACAGTCTAGCAGCCTCCTTAGCAACCAGGAGGCGCTCATCCTCTAAGTTCATATTCCACCGCCACAATGCTATGCAGGAACAGGAGGCGTGGGGGCTTCTTGTTTCACCATGGGGGGTCTAGACAGCAACTTACTCTTTCTAACCTCAACTTTCCTTAGAGGATAAATTTTCTTGGCTTCATTATAAATTTCAGATGCAATCTTACCCAAAACTGCTTGCTGAACAAACTCATCGAAAGATAGTTGCTGAGCCTTAGCTTCAATTATTTCCTTCATAATCCTTCTAATAGCCCTTTCCTGGGAGGTTTTAGCTCTATGTCTAGTTAGAGCTGTAGCAGACACTCTGAGAGTGTATCCATCCTTAGTTGTAACCTTAAATATGCCATCAACCCTAGAACTACCTCTACGTATAAGACTTCTCAGGTAATCCCTCGTCAAATCATGACCCTTAAAAACAGTTTTAGCCACATCACCCTCAACATCAATTATTTGAAAATACAATTTAACATGCAAAAGTGAAAAGTCTCCAGTCAAATCACTAAGGGAAGTTTCAATTACTCTGCCATAAAGCTTAGAGGGGTCATCAGCTGGAATCTTACCTATCTCAACATTTCCAAATGCACTTGAAGCTAAAACAGTATACCACTTCTTCATACGCCACTTATCTCTAGCTCTACCCCTCGAAGACATCTTTAACACCACTATCCAGCTTTACGCCAATTAGGAAATCTCACTTATAACTCTATTGGATACATTTAATTGATTTTTCAGCCACTTGGACGCATGACAACAAGTCATCCACCGTTTGAATTAAGGTTTCAAGCTTACCTCGACAAGTTATAGAAACCTCTAGACATTTACCAGCAATCTTTGACTTAATATCCAATGTTGAGGGGGCTTGTAAATTATCAGGTTCAATTGCAAATGCAATAGATTTAGCAGTTGCCTCATCTTCAAAAATCATCCTTATTACAGCTTCATGCAAAGCTACTCACTCCCCAATTGCTCAGCAATAATCTTATCCAAGACCTCAATAAAGTCCTCCTCTGAATTCAATGGAATTTGCGCGCCAGCAGCAACATCATGTCCACCGCCAACACCCTCAACTTGAGAAGCTGCATCCCTAATAGCTAAACCCAAATTTAATCCTCTCCTAGCTAACGCTTTATCAGCTCTAGCTGAAACCTTCACCTTACCCTCTGGAGAAACTGCAAATGCAACTGCAACCTTCTTAGGAGAAAGAATTCTAGACGAGAGAGCTATTGAAATTAAGGTTCCAATAATCCTATCATCAACATAATCCCCACCATAAATAACTTGTAGAAATCTTGTTTGCCTAACCTTATCCAAATTACGAGAAAGCCAGTCAAGATACTTTAAGAGTGTTTGCCTATACCTACTTGTCAATTTTTCAGCCTTATCTAATACTTCGCCTCGCCTACCCATACAAATTGCAACCCCAATACTGGGAACACCTAAACGACCACATGCATTTAAAAGTGAAGCAAACTCTCTTGCATCCCTCAAGGGTGAAGTGGGAGGTTCATGGGAAATAATATAGATAGTCCCCATAATACTCTCAGCTTCCTTACTTTCAATGCCCTTACTCAACATATACTTAACTAAATTAACCATAAAAGATCGAAGCTCATTAGAAGATAAATCAGACATCCTCCTAAGATTACCATCCTCATCGACGGGAGTAATACCAATACGCTCCAAAAACTTTAAGCAAGCATTATAATTACCACTCAAACCAGGTATGAGGGGATCAATAGTATACTCTAAACTTTTAACTATAGGTCTAGACTCAAAACCGAAAAGCCTCAACCCAAACTTAACCTCTAAAAAGCCAGCTTCCACAGCCTCCTTGACAATTGACTCATTCAAATCAACAAGATTATGACGCTTACCAGAATCCTGCCTATCACCCAAGGCTCCAACAACAGCAATTGGAGCTAAATCAACATTATTTAAATCAACACTCTTAGCAACAAGATAGGATAAACCAGAAGAGCTAATAGATCTCGAACCATCAATACCAAATAAGTGAGGATTAACCTCAACACATCTCTCAAGCTCATATTCCAAAGGCTGATGATGATCAATTATAACAACTGAATGCTCCGGCAAGTTACTATAAATTAAATCCTTCTGACCACTACCCACATCAGCAAATATTATCGGCGAAATAGGCTCAGAACTTAACTCTTTCAATGAATCCTCATCCAACTGCTTAACTATTCTAACCTTAAAAGCAACATTCAACCTCTCCAACATAGATCCAATTATACCAGCAGCAGCCAACCCATCAGCATCAAGATGGGAAACAACAGTTATCGGCTGATCCTGTTCAACCCACTCTAAAATCGTTTTAGACGCAAAATCCACTCTGTCACTCAACTTACTTATGGAGGAATCATCCATATTCAAGGCAATCTACCACTAACGCCTCTGGAACTGTAACTTTAACCTTGTATAACTCCAATCACTCGGAAGTTTACCAGTTCTTATATAATACTTAGTCAATCGCCAAATCTTCGATTCTATCAACTGTAATCCTCGCTTACTATGCTTATCCTTAGGATGCTCCTCCAAGTGCCTCCTAATTCTTTCAGCCCTCTTAATTAGATTAGCTAAATCCTCAGGTATAGTTGGAGCAAAACCCTTCTCCCTCAAAATCTCAGTAATCTTCTTACCAGTAATCTGCTTAACTAAGGGAATCCCATACTGATCCCTCAAAATTATACCAATCATAGATGGAGGATTACCTCTCTTAGCCAACTCTATAACCAGATTTTCAACTTCCTCCGCACTGTACTTACACCATTTAGGCGGAGTACTCCTAACAGGTCTAGTTGAATGAGACTTACCCTTCTCCTTACTCTTCCGCATCTCCACTCCTCCACAAGTCTTAATCGAATAACTCTTAAAAATATTTAAGTGTTTATTTCATCTCCACAATAAACCATCTACCAAACTCTCTAAAAGCCCTTGCCCTATGAGAAAGTAAACTCTTCTCACTTATACTCATCTCAGCAAAAGTCAGTCCATCAGACTCGTATGGAATAAATATTGGATCAAAACCAAAGCCACCACTCCCCCTAGCCTCAAAAGCAATTTCACCATGAACTTCACCGACAAAGACTCTACACTTACCATCAGGTGAACAGAAAGCAACTGCAGACTTAAAGTATGCACTTCTATCATTGACATTCTCCATCAACTTCAAAATTCCATCAACACCAATAGTCTTATAAACATAAGATGAGTAGGGACCTGGGAAACCATTTAAAGATTTAATAAATAAGCCAGCATCCTCCACTACAAGAGGTCTCTTAAGCACTTCAACCGCATTCTTCGCACCAATCAATGCAATTTCACTTAAATCCTCAGATTGAACTTCAATTCTCTCTATGGGTGCTTGCTTCAATTTAATTCCCATTGGAAGTAAAATGTTAAACGCCTCCTCAAACTTATGCCTATTCCTAGTAACAAACAAGAGTTCAAGACTTACGTCTACGCTCAGAAACATACCTCCCTCTCATCCGAATTTCCTCAACCTTTCTTAAAACCCTCTCAGCCATATTAAAAACACTACTATAACCATCAACAACACTTCTAAAACACTCTTCAGCAAGACTATAATGAGTACTCTCTAAAGCCCTAAGCATTAAATGTAAATCCACACCCATAGCCTCAACTTCCCTAGTAAACTCACCTAAACCAAAATCAATGAAATACACCTTACCATCAAGAAGAATCATATTAGAGGTTGTTAAATCACCATGAACTATACCATTGGAATGCAGCAAACCAATATATTCACCAATTTTTCTACAAATACTCTTCCTCTCAACTTTAGATAATGATGGAAGTAAATCCCTCAACAATTCACCTTCAATAAACTCCATTATTATTGTTGTCTTCAACAAATCAACATCAAAGACAATAGGTGTTGGAACACCGCATCGACGAGACTCTATTAAAAGCTTTGCCTCATTAACAGTTCTAAACCTCCTCAACTGCTCATCAAGAATAGAAACCCTAAAGCTCTTAGGAACCCTAACCTTCCTTATAACCTTAAAACCAAACCAATCATCAATATAAAGGTATGCTTCAGCTCCCTTCTTCAATAAAGACAACGTCACGCCTCCATCCATGGAACATCAACTCGGTCTAAACGCCATCTAGGCCTCACATAACTCTCCTCTACTGGAAGTACAATATTATGCCTCAAACATAATGTACCAGTCCAAGCAATCATAGCACCATTATCCCTTGCATACTCACGTGGCACAACCTTAAATATGGCGTCATGCTCAGCAGCAACTTGACGAAGCATTTCCTGTAATCGCTTATTAGCTGCAACACCACCAGTCAATAAAACCTCCCTCTTCCTAGTATGTGCAATCGCCCTCTCAGCAACCTCACAAATCATTGAAAAAGCAACTTCCTGTAAGCTATAGCATAAATCTTCTAGTCGATAACCCTCCTCAAGCTTCCTCAACGCAGCAGTAAGAAGACCTGAAAAAGAAACATCTTGACCCTTCACAACATAGGGCAACTTAATAAAATTACTACCAGCCTTAGCAAGCTTTTCAACATAAGGTCCACCAGGATGAGGGAGACCAGCCCTCCTAGCAAAAACGTCAAGGCAATTACCCAAGGCAATATCCATTGTCTCCCCAAAAACCCTATACTTCCCCTCAACATATGCTGCAATTATAGTATTTCCACCAGAAACATAAACAACCAATGGATCATCAATTTTACAAGTCAACCTACCAATCTCGATATGAGCAACACAATGATTAACAGGGATTAGAGGCTTATTTAAATATATAGATAAAGCCCTAGCAACAGTGGCGCCAGTCCTCAAACATGGACCTAAACCAGGACCAAGAGAAATAGCAATACCATCAATATCCCTTGCCTCAACACCAGCCTCTTCAAAAGCCCTCCCAAGAATTTCAGGAGCCACTGCTGAATGATGACGAGCAGCCTCCCTCGGATGAATGCCACCAGTTGGAGGAATATATTCATCATTAACATTAACCAAAATCTCACCAGTAGAAGAAGCTATACCACAACCAAATGTATGAGCAGTACACTCTATCCCCAAAATCAACATTACATTATTAACCCCTATCTAAGCTTCATCTACTCCTCCTCTTTCTCCTCAGATGGCTCATCTCTAGCTATTATATAATCCGGCTCAATAATCCGAGCACGATCTGGAGAGCGATAAACATGAATTCTCCCAACACTTCTACCTATACCATACTCAGTCTTAATCCTCCTAATATAAACACAATCTAACGGCACATTAAACTGAGAGGCAATCTCCTGTCTAACGCTATACCTATCAGGAGTACCTGAACCCATATGGTAAATCACAACATCCAACTCAATTCTATCTATTAATGGATTCTCCCTCTTCCCCACAATTTCAATGCGAAACTTTTCACCACTCATCTCAACATCCACCTCTAGCTAGATGAGTAAATCACACATACCCACTTATATAATTTAATCAAGTCTACTAGGCTTAAGTAGGCTCAGCAACCTAAAAGCCTCACGCCTAGAAATCAAATTAACTGGCACAGCAATTACACCCTCACCAGGCAACCCGAAAGACACTATAGAACCGATGGGAGCACATAAAACAGCTGGAAGAGCCAATAAATCCTCCTCACCATCAACCTCAACCAAATACCTACCAGGAAGAGATAAAACATACTGAATAGTAATCCAAGCACTACAAGTTATAAAGCCAGCAGGATTAGAAACCTTAAAAACACCATTAAAAACACTCCTATCAAAATCAAAACTCACATTTCTCCTAGAAATCTTGAAATCAACAACCACTACATCTGGAATAAAATTATAATTCAACATCCAACGAAAAACCATATCACCTACACAAATAAACTTCAAAGGATTAGCCTTCTTAACAAAACGTATAAGGCTTTCAGCCACCTCCCTCTCATCACCTCGAAAAACCACTCCAAAGGGGCGTCTAAAAAACTCCCTAAAACCACTGGGAAGCATTAAGTTGAAAAATTGAGAAGCATCCTTAATATACTTCAATTGCATACTTCCCCGGCTTAACTTTCTCCAATATCTTAGCAGTCTCAGAGGATAAATCTAAAATTATAACCAAGCCTCTCCAATCATCCGAGAAATCCTTAGAACCACAATTAGGGCAAACAGGGGAATCAAAGTCAACTAGAAAATGACATTTTCTACAAGCCTTAAACATTAAACCTCTACGCGGCACAATTTACTCCTCCACTACTTTTTAGCTTCACTTTTAACTTCACCCTTAATTCTCTTCAAATCTTCATCAATCCATGACAGGACGCCTAGAAATGGCTGCCTCATAGTTAATCCAACCCTAGCCCCCCTACTTGACAAACTAACAGTCACTATTCTAGCTCTAACAAGATCACCCTCCTGTAAAATTCTCTGAGACTCCTTACCCATCAATGCGCCACGACGCTTATCATAAACAATATAGTCATCCATAACCTGAGACACATGAATTAAACCATCCACTGGTCCAAGACGCATAAAAGCACCAAAATCAGTAACCTCAACAATCTCTCCCTCAATCACTTCTTGAACATGTGGAAGAAAAGCAAGTGCATCAAATTCAACTTCATGATAAGTTGCACCATCACCAGGAATAATCATTCCAACATCAGAAACATTTAAGTTTGAAATTGCAATTATTATTCCAAGTTCACTATCAATAAGCCCCTCATACTTCTCCCTTAAAATTTCAAATGCAATTTCCTCAAGAGGCTCTGAAAACTTATCTGGAGGAATTCTAACCACATCACTAATCCTCAATAAATAATACACATTACACTCCTCCACAACACACGTTAAAATCTAGAAAGCTTAAAGATATAGACATTAATAAATATCTCCCTCAAGGTCCAAGTGGTCAAATCCCCTCATAAAAATTACAGGTACACCAAGCTTCCTCAACTTCCTCCTCAACTCAATATCATTAGTTGCAACGACAACTCTACCATGTTTACGTGTAAACTCTATAATAGCATTATCAGCATCATCAGAAAAACTGAAATCAACAACTTCACATCGCTTAACCAACTCTAATGCAAGTCTACTCTCCCTTCTCTCCTTAGGACTACCAAAATTAGCTAAATAATCCAATTCACTTTTAACTGCACTCAAAACAACAGGTCTATAAGCCCTGTTTAAAACCCTATAAACTTCATCAAATAGATTAAATGGCTTCTGTACAGCCATCAAAAGCATATTGGAATCAAAAAGCACTATAACCCTACCCTCAACTCCACTGGAAAAATCATCCCTTAATGAAACCATATCCAATCAGCCTCCAACGCCCACTAATCTTCCTACTAATAGCTATCCTTGCCCCCACATCAGCGCAAACAGGCCTCCTCAAAGTAACGTGAACCTCATCCTTAGAAAGCCCAGTAACTATTCCAAGAGTAGTTGCAGTACCAACATTTATCATGAGAGGCTCCCTAAACCTTATCGGCTCCACCCTCTGCAACTCTCTAGTTCCAACAACCCACTCCAATAAATGCACCTCAAATGAAAAGTCATACCAGACAGGAGGAAGAGTACCAGGTTTACCAGCCACATTACCAACTAGAGCATCAGCCTTAGTCAAGGATGGATCGAGAAGAGTGCCAACACCAACTAAACCACCAGGATTAGCCTCCTCAACAACTAGGTCACCAGCCTTCAAACTAACAATCTCAGTATAAAGAGAAACATATTCAACCCTACCCATCCTCTCAACACGTAAGCCAGGACTTATTTCAATCTCATCTCCAACCCTCAATTTTCCTTGAATAATAGATCCACCCAAAACACCGCCCATAAGCTTCTCAGGAGGAGTGCCAGGCTTATTAACGTCAAATGATCTAGCCACAAGCATTCTAGGAGGCTTAGTTGGATCCCTCTTTGGAGTTGGAATATACTCTTCAATCGCCTGTATTAAGACATCAATATTAGCCTTATGCAATGCAGACACAGGAATTATAGGAGCATTCTCAGCAATAGTGCCCTTAATGAAACTTAAAATTTCATTATAACTCTTTAAAAGCCTCTCTCGAGAAGGAACCTCAACTTTATTCTGAACAATCACAATATTCTTCACACCAATAATCTCCAAGGCAATTAAATGCTCCCTAGTCTGAGGCTGAGGACAAGGTTGCGTTGCATCAATTACCAGTAATGCACCATCCATTAAAGTAGCTCCAGACAGCATAGTTGCCATCAACATTTCATGGCCAGGACAATCCACAAAGGACACACGTCTCAACAAAACAGTCTTAGAACCACAAAACTTGCATATAGGCTCAGTAGTATAACGTTGAGGAGGAGGACAATTAGGACACATCCTAAAACTAGCATCAGCATAACCCAACTTTAAGGTTAATCCACGCTTCAACTCTTCACTATGCCTCGCAGCCCAAACCCCAGTTAAAGCCTGAACTAAAGTAGTCTTACCATGATCAACATGACCTGTAGTCCCAATATTACATTCAGGCTGCTTAACCTCTTCCTCAACTTCACTCCTCTGACTCAGACTGCTCAAATTTAAGCTCCCCCTCAACAACAACCATATTAACTTGAACAATATCCTCAGTAATCACATTACCCCGAACCATCTTCCTCCTTCTCAAACCCTTCTCCTTAGGTCTAAAGCCCGGTGGACCAGATAGAAGTATCCTATACTTCCTACCTCCAGGCAAGTAAGGGATCATGGGAAAACCAGCCTTATCTGAACCTCCAGTAATCTTCAATCGTAACCCTGGAAGACCAATGGAAGACCCATCAATTTCATCTCCAATCTTAAGTCCAATTAAGGCATAGGACTCTGGATCACTAATAGTAATTTGCTTAGCTCTCCCACTCTTAGGATCACTAATAACCAACTTAAATTCAGACACCAACACCCCTCCTAGCCTTCCTCCTTATCTTCACCAACTCCTTTAAGAGCTCAACCTCATCATCCGACAACATACTCTTAAACTCAGATACCAACACCCTAACATGGCTTTCAGGTACATTTACGTAGAGAACATCTCCCTCCTTTATATGTCTTCCCACCATAACATTACCCTTAATTGAAATAGCCACACTCTGACCTGCCACAGCCTCCTTAATGTTCTTCCCCCTATCCTGAATTTGCATTATCTCTCCAATAATCTTACCATCTTCCCTCATCAATTGATAACCAGGACAAATTCTTCCAACCTCCACTTGTACACCGACAATTGCAGGATCACTCCTCCTAAAAACATATCCGGGAAGAATCTTAATCTTACCAGGCTTAATAAGCTCACTAAACTTTCTAACACGATCTCGATAAACCATCTCCTGATACCATTTCTGATAATCTTCAATTAAACGATAGATGATTACGTCTCTAAATATTCTAATACCCCTATTCTTAGCCTCTTCCTCAGCATCAGGTAAAACCTTAACATTAAAGGCCAAGATAACTCCTCTATATGGATCAGTATCCTTAACAATTGAAGCCTCAACAACATCCCTCTTAGAAACGGGACCCACATCGGCAAACCTAACAGGAATACCCAAACGCTCCAGATAGCTCGTGAGAGCCTCTAATGAACCCAGAGTATCAGTCTTCAAAACAACGCCGGAAATCTTCCTCTGAAGCCTTAAACCAGAAACCTCCTCTGCAACTTGAGAAATCAATTTACTAATATTCTTAACATCATCAACAACCAATAATGGAGCGCCAGCAACAACACCCTCTAAATTAGGAGCAACAACTTTAACTCCAGCAGCAGCTGAAACATCATCAACACTCATAAATTTATCCTCAGGAGAACGCATCTCATCCAAGGGTTTAGGCAGTAAAAGCGACCTCACACGAGTAACAATAGGCTTCTCAAGACCTCCAACAACAATTAGATCTCCACGCTTAATAATACCATCATATATTATGACATCAATAGTAGTTCCAAGCCCCGGCTCCTCCCTAACCTCCAATACAACACCCTTAGCAGGACCATAAGTAAACTTCAACCTCTCACTCATAAACCTCTGAGTCAAACCAGCCAAAACCATTAAAAGCTCAGGAATACCCTCACCAGTCTTTGCACTCGTCGGTACAATACTAATAGTTCTAGCGAAATCCTTAACCTTATCAAACCTATCAGCATTAAAGCCAAGCTTATAAAACTCATAGATGATTGCTTGAATAAGCTCATTTAAACGCCTAACAATATGTGAATCCTGCTTACGAATACTATCCAAAAAACATGCATTCTCAATAGGCTTCCATCCCGGAATTCTATCAATCTTATTTGCAGCAACGAGGAATGGAGTTTTACGCGACTTCAAAATTTCAATGGACTCATAAGTCTGATTCTCAAATCCTTCAGTTACATCAATAACTAAAATTGCAATGTCAGCTATAGATCCACCTCTCCTCCTCAAATTAACAAATGCCTCATGACCAGGAGTATCAATAAATAAAAGACCAGGAACTTCAATCTCCACCTTCAATCTACTAAGCAGTGGACCGCAAAGCTTTTTCAAAACATTCCATGGTATGAAACTTGCACCTATATGCTGAGTCATAGTTCCAGGCTCTCTAAGCATCACAGCAGTACCCCTAATTCTATCTAGAAGCGCTGTTTTACCTACATCCACGTGGCCAAGCACACAGACTATAGGTTGCCTTATTCTCCTCTCCGACACTGCAATTCACCTCCAATCCTCAATACTGTTCATCAATGAAATAATGCCTTAAAGCCAGTCCTCATCGACTCGTTTATATGAATAGAACTCGTCAGAATTAAATATTATTGAAAGCTCCCTCGAGGCATTCTCAACACTATCAGCAGCATGAACAATATTCCTATCAATACTTAACGCGAAATCACCTCTAATAGTTCCAGGTCTAGCCTCAGCTGGATTAGTTAAACCAATAATATTTCGAACAACCCTAACAGCACTCTTACCCTCAACTGCAATTGCAACAATAGGCGCTGAAGTCACATAGTTAATTAAACCCTCAAAGAACGGCTTACCTCGATGAACAGCATAGAGTTCCTCAGCTCTCTCCCTAGAAAGCAACATCATTTTTAAGCCAACAATCTTCAAACCCTTCTGTTCCAATCGTCTAATAACTTCACCGACAAGACCTCGAACCACACCGTCAGGCTTAATTAAAACAAGAGTTCTTTCAACCGCCCCTGACATAATATAATCCTCCCTGCCACATTAATTTAAAACTATTTAAAAACCCTTATTAAAGCTGAATAATTCAAGCTACTTAGACTTAGTGGATTTAGCCTTCTTTATAACCCATTTAACTCTATACGGCTTCCGCTTCAATATCAACATATTCTTCCGACACTTACTGGAACAAAAATAAAGAACAGTTCCATCATTTTTAACATACATTATTCCAACACCCCTAGGAATCTCAGAACCACAAAAACTACATCTCTTGACACGGAGACTCAATTATAACACCTCTATCTCGGAGTTAGCTTTCTAGCTTCCCTCTCAGTTTCTCTAAGCATTAATATGTCTCCAAGTCTTACAGGTCCCTTAACATTTCTAGTTAATATTCTACCTCTATCCCTACCCTCAAGTACACGTACACGTACTTGAATAACTTCTCCAGTTACACCTGTCCTACCTATTATCTGTATTACCTCTGCAGGGGTGGCATCATATGTGCTGCTCAATTTAAACACCGCTATAGTATGGATAAACTAAGAGCAATTTATGTTTTACCCAATTCACTTCTTTGCTTTACGCTTCCTCGTCTTCTTCTTAGGCTCCTTCTTCTCCTCCCTAGCTTCACCGACTCCTCCAGTTCTAATTTGCTCGACTTCAGCAATGATCTCCTTTATAAGTTCAGATGCATCTCCAGGGTCAATAATACATGCAGAGGCAGCTGCAACCTCTATACCTGCAGCTCTACCCAGCTTAACCTTACTTGGAACATAGATGTAAGGAATTTTCCGCTCCTCACATAACAAGGGTAGATGTGCAACAATTTCAGGTGGATCTACATCTTCAGCTATGTAAACAAGCTTAGCTAAACCTCTCTCAACAGCCTTCGTAGTCTCATTTGTACCCTTCTTAATCCTCCCAGTATCCCTTGCAATCTGTAGAGCCTCATAACTTTTCTCAGCTAATTCAGATGGAACCTCAAATCTAACATAAAACGGTTTAGACATCATCTCACCTCTCTCATCGAATCATGCGTTATAAAATTCGGTGAAATTCTACTTATTAAACTTTTCTAATCACGGATGAGTATAATAGAAAATAAGAACATCACCAATTTGATCCAACCTTACAAATCCGAAACGAACAAACTGAACTCTATCATCAACATTCAACTTACTACAATACTCTTCACAAATACCATTAACTTCAGATGCATCAGGCATTACAACCTTAGCCTTAATCCATCTATCATGAGGAAGCCAATGAATTACGGATGACTTAGACGGTAAATCACCAAGCCCAAAACTATGGAAATCAGCTATAGCCAAATTCCCTCCAACTTCACGTACCCTAAGATTCATTAAACCCATCAACCTAAAAACTGAACTCGACCTCAAAACATCTAGGTCACGTCTAGAGATATAAAGCTCCAACAAACCATCCTTAACAGATAAAACTATTTCCCTACAACCCCTCTCCGGAAAACTTGGATGAAACAGAATCTTAGCCACAACCCTATCAGATGGAAGACCCTCAACTCTCAAGGTTACAGGGTCATCTATAAAGAAGAACCTATTAGCAATAGGCTCAACGAAACGTCTATTTATGGAATATAAGTTTTCAAGAGAAATTGAAGATTCAACAGGCTTAACACCAACCTGAAGAATAAGCTCCCTAATAGATTCAGGTAGAAAACCCCTCCTCCTCAATGCTTTAAGCGTACCCAACCTCGGATCATCCCAAGACTTAAAAAGACCCTTTCTAATCCCCTCAGCAATCTTAGATTTACTCAAAACCCAGCCAGTCAACTTTAGACGCCCAAAATGTATAGCTTCAGGATAATCCCAACCAAGATACTTGTAAACATATTGCTGCTTAATAGTATTACTAATATGCTCCTTACCCCTCAAAATATGTGAAACTTCCATTTCATGATCATCTATTGCACAAGCAAAATTATAGGTGGGCCAAACCCAATACTTACTACCAACTTCAGGTCTAGGATGAGGATACCTCTCAACATCTATTATACGGAAAGCCACCCAATCCCTAATAGCAGGATTTGGATGAGCCATATCAGTTTTAATTCTAACAACAGCTCCACCCTCCTCAATCTCACCAGCCCTCATCTTATCCCATAACTCTAAATTCTCCTCAACAGCTCTAGAACGACAAGGACAAGGCTTCTTGGAGGCCTTATACCTACTAAAAACATCCCTCGAACAAGTACACACATACGCTGCACCCTTACCCATCAACTTCTCAATATAACCATAATAGATTTCAAGTCTATCAGACTGAATATACTCCTCATCCCACTTGGCACCAAGCCAAAGCAAGTCATCCTTAATCCAATCATAAACCTCAAGAATAGGCCTCTTAGTCTTCGGATCAGTATCCTCAAACCTTAAAATAAATGCTCCATTATACATCCTCGCATACTCGTGACATAGAATAATTGGTCTAGCACTCCCTAAGTGGAGAGGGGCATCGGGATTTGGAGCAAATCTAGTCTTAACCCTCTTAAACCTCTCAACATTGGGAAGAGGAGGTAAAGCCTTAACCTCCTCCCTCCTCCTCTCAACCAGTAATTCAGGCCAATTACTCTCAATCAAACTCCTCTGATCATCAACACTCAAGGAGTTAACTTCCTCAATAATTCGCTTAGCATGAGGAATAAGCTGCTTAATAATTCGTTTTAATTCAGGCCGCTCACCTAAGATTTTCGAAATAACAGGTGTCAATTTAGCCTTACCATCATGCCTATAAGCATTGAGAAGAGCATACTTTTTAATCAATAGCTCCAAATCAGGGGTAAGATCAATAGACACACTACTCACCACACACTCTAAATGGAATTATAATGAAAATATAACGTTGAGGTTTATCTCCAATCTGAGCAACATATACAACCCTACCTTTAACAGACGACCTTAAATATCTAACCTCCCTCTTACCAGTAAAAATAGCTGCAACCCTCATACCAATATAAACTTCATCACCGGGACTAACAAAGGAATGAACACTCCTCCCAACAGCCTCCATTAAATAAACCCTATCCCCCCTCCTAAGAATAATTGGATCAGCATCCTCAGAAGGCAATATAATGCAATCCCTCAAAATAACTCCAGACTCAAAATCAACCAGCCATCTATACGCATCATCATACACTTCCTGGACATAGACATCTCCACCAACATATCTTAAATTGTCACCTACATTGAAAACCCTCATTTCACCATTACGGAAAATAAGCAATCTCCTCTGAACCACACCATCACACACATATTTCGAAAACTCACTCTCAGAGATCTTCATGAAAATTCTAGGAAACATCTATTAAAACCTCAATATCTCCTTGCAACTATAAAGTCAGCTAAATCCAATAATAAGCTCTTAGCCTCACTTGAACCCAGAATTTCAAGAGACTTCTTTGCAAGTGACACTTGCTCCCTAGCTATACTCTCAACATACTCTATTGAACCCAAATCTCTTAAAACATCAATTACAAGGTTAATCTCATCTCGAGATATATTCTCCTTACCATATACATCCATTATAGTTTTCCTCTGCCTATCAGATGCATTCTTAAGAGCATGAATAAGTATGAGAGTACACTTCCCCTCCCTCAAGTCACTTCCAATGGGTTTACCTAAAACTTTCTCATCACCCATAATACCTAAAATATCATCCTTCATTTGAAAGGCAATTCCAATATGCTCACCATACTTTGAAAGTGCATTTAGTTCATTAGAATCAGCACCTCCAAGTATACCTCCAACCTCACATGAAACTTTAAAGAGAGCAGCTGTCTTCTTATAAATCATCTCAAAGTAATCATCTTCACCAACCAAAACTTCCTTCAACTTCCCAGATAGAGACATATCTAAAGCTTGCCCCTCAGCTATAGTGCTAACAGCAGAAGCAAGCCTACGTCCAGCCTCCACAAGTCTTTCAAATGAAATATTAGGATGAGAAGAACACATAAAGAGAGCTTCAAAAGCCTTAGAGAAAAGCAAATCTCCAGCTAAAATTGCAGTAGGTAGACCCCATAAAACATGAACTGTAGGTGCCCCCCGCCTAAGATCATCTTGATCCATAATGTCATCATGAATGAGAGTGAAATTATGAATCAATTCAACTGCCACAGCTGCAGGGAGAACAGATTCCTCATCCCCACCAACAGCCCTACACGATTGAATAACAAGAAAAGGTCTAACCCTCTTTCCACCAGCCTTAATAAGATGTCTAGACGCATCATAAAGCTCCTTAAGCTTAAAATCATCTGAAAGCAACTTAAATATGAACTCATTAACCTTAACGGAATAAGAGCGCATTACTTCAAGCAACCCCACTTCAAACACCTCCACCAAATAATAGTAAATACAATTTAAACATTTCCAGTCCTTCTAGCATACTTTTCTAATTTAATGCCACGAAGCTTAAGCCACTCAGCAGTAAACCCACCAATAATCAATGGGACACGTTTTAAATCTGAAATCGACTTTGCACCCACAAGAAACATGACAGTCCTAAGCTCTAAAATCACTTTATTAAGGAAATCCAATACACCCTCAACACCCCTCTCATATGCAGGTCTAAGTAATGGAAGAGCAATACCAGCACTAGAGGCACCAAGAGCAATAGCCTTAGCAACATCCAATCCACTCCTAACACCACCAGTAGCTATAATCTCAAGCCCAGTGGCACAGCTAACCTCACAAACACTTATAGCAGTAGGAATACCCCAATCCCAAAACAACTTAGCTATGGAAGCATACAAATCATTATTAGATTCTAAAGCACGAAAATACTCTACTGCAGCCCAACTAGTACCACCAGCACCACCAATATCAACGCACTTAACACCAATCTTCTCCAAAAGCACTGCAACCTCCCTAGAAATACCTGCACCAGTCTCCTTAACTATTAAGGGTACATCTAACTCAGCAACAAGTTCATTAAGCTTTGAGAGAACACCCCTAAACTTAGGCTCCCCCTCACATTGAACAGCTTCCTGTAGAGGATTCAAATGAATAGCTAAAGCATTAGCATCAATCATCTCAATAGCTTTTCGAGCCTCCTCCACTCCAAAACCCAATGAAAACTGAGCTGCACCAAGATTCGCTATCAAAAAGGCATTTGGAGCCACTTCCCTCACAATTGAAAAAGTAGATGAAAGACTAGGATTCTCCAAAGCAACCCTCTGACTACCAACACCCATTCCAATTCCAAGCTTCTCAGCAGCCCTAGCTAAAACTTCATTAATCTTCATTGCAACTCTACTACCACCAGTCATTGCCGAAATTATTATTGGAGCATTAAGCTTATAACCCAACAGAGAAGTCTCTAATGAAATCTCATCAAAATCAATTTCAGGCAAAGCATTATGAATAAACTCAACATCATTAAAGCCAGTCGACTTACCTATAAAGGAGACATTCTTGTTCAAGCAAATCCTCAAGTGATCAATCTTCCTATTAAAAGTTAAATTAGCCTGCGATTTAACTTCACCATGAAATGCTGCATTGAAATTATTCAAACCCTATACCTCCACCAGCTGAAAAACAAATTGATAATATCCTAAATATTACTTTCTAAAATGCTTAACTATTCTAGTACACTTAACCTCTTCACCTAAAATAGCCCTCCTAACAAAGCCAGGCTTTAACGCATTAACTATTAAGACCTCAACCCCCCTCAATGCAGGTTCAATCAATTCATTAAGCTTACCAATTATACCACCAGTCACATCGAAAGCCACTCCACTATCAGCCGAAATGCTCTTCAAGAAAGAAGCCAGCTCCTCAGCTTCAATTTCAGATATAAACTTAGCATTACAATTCACCTTAGGGTCAGCAGTATAAACACCATCAACATCACATGCAAAAACAAGCCGCTCAGCATTAAGCTTCAAAGCCAAATAGGAAGAAATTTTATCCCCCGAAAGAATAGTGAAGCCTAAAAACTCATCAAACACCACATCACCATACAAGACAGGAACACAATTCAACTTCAAAATCAACCTAATAGGCTCAAGATAGAAATGTACAATTGAACCATTCCTCAGAACTACACAGGAGGAGGGCTGAATAGTAATGGCAGGAACACCAGCATCAATCAATGCTCTAACAATTATCTGATTCAATTCATTCATAGCATATCTCGTCTCAGCTAAACCAGCTAATTGCTTAACATCAGAAAATCCATTAACCAAATTATATTTATGTGCAAAGGGATGCCCAAAAGAGCCTCCACCATGAACAATCACCAAGTTAACATGAAACATAGACTCATAAACTTCCCTGGCTAAACGCCTAATAACTTGAAGATTAGCTCTTTTAACCTCATTTTTAAAAGTTACAGCACTCCCACCAAACTTAACAATAACCAAGGGTTTAACACACATTAGCAGAAACGCCCCTCAACGAAAGTTTAGCAACAATTGCTCTTCCACCAGCACTCTCAATGGCAGAAACAACTTTATTAATATTCTCAGCAGAACAAACTGCAATTATTGAACCTCCACCTCCAGCACCAGTAATCTTAGCACCAAAAGCCCCTGCAGACCTAGCTGCATAAACCAACTTCTCAAGCTCTAAATTTGAAACATTAACTGCAGATAACAAACCATGATTAACATTCATTAAAACACCTAATCTAGCTAAATCCCCATCCTCAATCGCCCTTGCAGCCTCAATAACCAAATGACCTGCAGAATGATATAATGGATCGAAAACCTCAGGGAAACGATTCTTCAAAGACCTAACCCTCGTAACCATCTCACCAGTTGACCTCAAAATACTGGTAACACCAATAATTATTGGAAAACTTTCCTTAACATTTAACCTAATAAAACCTTCACCCTTCCTATAAATTAAAATGCCACCATAAGTGGCTATAGTTGGATCAATCCCACTAGGCCTTGCATGAGCCACCTCCTCAGCCTTAGAAGCCAGAGATAAAACTAGCTTTCTATCAATGCGACCCAGAAATAATTTACATAAAGCAGCTGCAGATGCAACTAAAACAGAGGCAGAAGAACCTAAACCCACAGCAACTGGAATTTTAGAATCAATGGACAATTTAAAGCCACTATCCAAATCGAAATGCTCCATAGCATTCATTACTAAAGCTCTTAATGGCTCAAAGAAATTAGCACTATCCCCAAGCGACTCAATTAAACGTAAATCATCCAATGAATATTTTGCAGAATAGTTAGAATCAACAGTTCTAATGTCCACCACTCGATCATCAATTAAATCAGCCCTAACCTTCGCCCTCAAATTTATAGCAGCTGCAATAGCAGGCTCCCCTTCAACAACAAAGTGTTCTCCAACTATAATCACTTTAGCAGGAGCAGAAGCAATCACAGACAATCAAGTTCACCTATAAATTGCTATTGAAGCATAACCAACAACTGCATGATAATTACCTGAAACATCACCTGAAGTTGAATACTTTAACTTCTCAACTCTCTTCGCACCTAAAAGTTTACTTGCAATTAAGGCAACTGCAGTTGGACCTGGACCACACATTGAAACCCTCCTTCTAAAAACTACATCCATCATACCCTTAGCATCCAACTCCAAAATCCTATTAATAACAGCAGAGTCATTTTCAAATGCAATTTCATGAGGCTCATAATGAGAGAAATCTGTACTAGCAATAATAACAACATCTCTACCAGCAGTAGCCCTAGCTATTGCTTGACCAATTTTAAGAGCAGCATCATAGTTCTGAAGCATCATACATATAGGAACAAAGGAAAATTCACCATATAAATACTGTAGAAAGGGTAGCTGAACCTCAATAGAGTGCTCAGATAAATGTGCATATTCATCCTCCTCAATTATCTCAGCATACTTTAAAATCAGCTCAGCTAAGTTAGAATCAATATCAACATCACCAAGAGGAGTACGCCATTTACCCTCAGTCATAATTGAAATTGCAGCGCCAGCACCAGTATGATTAGGACCTAAAATTATAAAGCTATCAGGTTTTCCATCCTTAGCCAATGCATAATAGCTCCAAGCAGCCACTGGACCAGAATACATATAACCCGCATGAGGACAAACTAGGCCAATAAGCCTCCTAGGACCATCAACTAGAGGCTTAGGAATCTCCCCAGGCCCAATCTTATGCTTAAAGCACCATTCAATCCTCCTCCTCAACGCTTCAGGATTAAATTCATAGAACATTCCAGCAACAACTGGATTACGAACTCTCAAACTAATTCACCAAGTAATAGTTTATAGCTAATAGATTTAAAAGAACTATTCTCCCAGCCTAGTAAACTTCCGGCTTAGCCTCAAACTCTTCTACAGAAACAGGTATGTCAGCATCTGGAGGAATGTCACCCCTATATCTTAAAACCTGCCTAGCCAACAACCAGAAAGTCAAAGCCAAAGCCTTTCTACCCTTATTATTAACTGGAATAATCAATTCAACAAAGCTAGCCCTATTATCAGTATCACACAAAGCTATTATTGGAATACCAACCTTAGCAGCCTCATCAATCGCCTGCTCATCCGCCCTTGGATCAGTAACAATAGCAACACTCGGCTCAACATAGGTTGGAAGCCTTGGATTAGTAAACGTACCAGGTATAAAACGTCCAGTAATTGCCCTAGCACCAGTTATAGCAGCAAACTTCTCCACAGGCTGCCATCCATACTGCCTCGAAGAAATAGCTACAACCTTATGCGGAGGAAACTGAGCAATAAATTTAGCTGCAATCCTAATTCTCTCATCAATCTTCCTAACATCCAAAACATATAAACCATCAGGTCTAACACGATAAATGAAAGGCAACATAGCTTTAGTCTTTATTCTAGTCCCAATATGAAGACCAGCAGCTAAATAAACTTCCAATGGAACCAATAACTCAGAAGACTCAGCCGTCGCCATCAATCTACCTCCAATCTCGCTATTTCAGCCTTCTCACCTAAATCCTCCTCTATCCTTATAAGTTCATTGATTTTTGCAATACGCTCACCACCAATAACACCAGTCTTAATTATAGGACACCTAAAAGCCACAGCCAAATGAGCAATAGATGGATCCACATTCTCACCAGACCTATGAGACATTATAGGAATAAAATTACTTGTCAATGCAGTATCTATTGCCATAATAGTACCAGTTAGAGTACCAACTTGATTAGGCTTAATTATAACAGAATTCCCACATCTCTGACGTGCACCATATCTTAGTCTCTCAGCATTTGTAACGTAAAGATCATCACCACAAATAAGACGATTAGGAAAAAGCTCAGTCAACCTAGCAAAAGAAGAAAAATCATCCTCCCTAAATGGATCTTCAATATAAATTAAGTTAAATTCCTCAATAACATTCTTTACAAAGTTAAATTGCTCCTCAGATGTA
>JANZKD010000008.1 GCA_025061245.1 Candidatus Culexmicrobium profundum | reverse complement strand
GTCTGTTTTAGAAATTAACAATAATGGGCAAACCAGCGCCAATGTCGAAGTTATTGATTTTGCCTTAGATATTAATTCCTCAACCATTCAGCTCTTACCTGGGACTCCCATGTATTATTTATTGAAGAAAATTGGTCCGATAACTATGATCGCTTGGAGAATTACAGTTTCTCCGGGTACTACTTACTTAAAGTACTCTGCTGATGCAATAAACTCTCCATTAACTGTTAATGAAGAAATATTAGTTAATGGTACTAAGGCTGAGCTTGCACATTTCATGGATATAAACTATATTGTTGCTGGTATTGGGTCAATAATTACTTTGAATATTACTTTAACCAACAATTTGCAGGACATAGGTGTTGATAAGATTGTGAAACCTCCAATATATTGCACTCTCTCATTTCAAGTCGATACGCGATACCTAGAAGTTATAGATATGAAGCCTGATTCGAATTCTTCTTCAGCGAGTGGGGATCTTATTCGATATAATTGGAATTTACTTTTTGAGAATAAATCAAATATTATTATGAATGTAAAGGTTGTTGATACAACTGTTTGGGGTACAGTTCCAATAGAGTCAATTACTATTCAGGCAGCTGCTTGCCCTGAAGATGTTTTCAATATTATTGAGTCGCAACTTTCATCTTTATCATCAATGATTTCTGCCGTAAATACATCATACACTCTGTATAAAAATCTTGGTGATGGATTGCTAAATATGTCTGAAAGCTTAGACATGATGGTTAATGGTGCAAATGAATCAAGCAAGGCTCTATATGCTATTGGAAGCGAGATGATTAATCAAGGAAAGTCAGCTGCACATTATGTTTCATTCCTGAAAAAAATAAAGCCACTTCTTAAAAAGGCATGTCAGGAGATTTCAATGATTAATGCTAGTGGAATAGTGTATGACCTTAATCATACATTGTCTTCTCTATATGCTGATCTTCAGGATACGATAAATCAGCTTGAAGATGTAGATCAACTATTGCTAGAGATGAATGATACTTTAACAGAGTTATTAAATCAAACTTTGAATCCTGATCAGAGGCAATTAATATTGAATGCTATTGAAAATATAAATCAAGCATATTATACCATCACTAGTATAATTGACATTTTAGAGTCAGCATTACAATTAATTGAATCTCTTCAAGAGACGGTAGTCTTTCTTGAACCGCAATTAATTGAAGCTCAAAATGCAATTTTAGAGGCGATGGAAGTTATACTTAAAACATTAGTTTATGTTGAAGATATACCTTCATCCATGATTAAACTTGGAAATGCTCTCATTGAGATTGCTGAGGGGAATGAAATGATGAGTGAGGGTTTAGCATATATTGCAAATGCATCAAGTTATATGGCAAATGCAACACTGAATGCTGCATCAGAATTAGAATCAAAACTTAAAGAATTAAAGGGAACTTATGATGGATTAGAAACACAATATAATGCATTAAAGGCATATAAGTCAATGTTAAATTCAATATCTCCCTCAATTAACCCTATTAAAATAAAGCCACCTATAATCAGCTTATCACCTTTTAAGTTGGATATAAACCAAACTGAAAATATCCGTTTAATAATTGTTGAGGGAGCTGTAATTCCAAATGCAACTAACTGTGAATCTCAATTAGTTTACGTTGATGATGGTTATACGATTATTTTAGCTCCAAACATAGTCAATCAAACAGTATTCAACTTCTATGATAAAGAAGTTAATCTTACAAAACAGAGTTCAAATGTTAATGTACAATTAATTTTATCCACTATTACTGAGTATGAAGTTTACTCATTTATAGCCGTATATCAGCCAACTTTGGCAAAGGAATTTAAAGTCATCAACGTTACAATTCCTCCGCCTCCCTCTCCAGCGGAGTTACCTTACATCCCCTATATTCAGAGTATAGTAGTCATTTCAGTTATCATAATCGCTGCAGTTGTAATACTGCGAAAGATTAAGCTTAGATAACTTCCACAAGCCTTTTTAGTATTCTTTTTTTGATTTACATTGGGGTTTAATATGAGTGAACTTCCTCTAAATTATGCTAAGGATCCAGTGGTAAGTTTTAATGAAGAAGAGAAATTGTTCAGGGATGTTGTTAGGGAATTTTGTCAAAGATATATTGCTCCTAAGTGGATTGAAATTGATGAGCGGGCGGAAAAGGACCCCATAGATATTCCTTTAGATTTAATTAAGAAAATGGGTGAGCAAGGTCTTTTCGCTATTCCATGTGATCCAAAATATGGTGGTCAAGGTGGAACATATACTATGGCTGTAATTGCAGTTGATGAAATAGCATATGCTGACCCAGCTGTGGCGATAGCTGTTTACGCTCTATTAAATAATGGTTGGCCCTTTGCCTTACAACAATTTGCAAGAGAAGAAGTCTGTGAAGAAATTATACCCGAGGTTGCTAAAGGAAATGCCTTCTTTGGAATTGCTACTACAGAGCCTCAAGGAGGTTCTGATATTGCTGGGATAAAAACCACTGCTAGAAAGGAAGATGGTAAATATATCATTAATGGGGAGAAATCCTATATAAGTGGAGTTGGAGAAGTAACTAAGCTTCCATGGGGTGGAGGATGGTTTCTAGTAGCGAGAACTGGTGGACCTGGACATAGAGGCTTGTCAGCATTCGCATTTCTAGCTAGGAGGAATGGTGTCTTAAGATCAGGTTTTAACCCAACCATATATCCCGATATTGGGAGGCACGGTTTGACTACTGGTGGCTTTATATGCGAAAATGTTGAAATTGAAGAGAAATACTTGCTAGGCCAGGAAAATAGAGGTTTCTATCATGTAATGGAAGGCTTTAACTTAGCAAGAATAGTCGTAGCTGCTGCATGTATTGGTGCAACAAGATGGCTTTTAGAGCAAGCTGCATTATGGTTTAAGCAAAGAAAACTCTTTGAGGGTAGATATATTTCTTCATTTCAAGGTGTAAACTTCAAATTTGCAGAATTATACGCAAAATATGAAGCAGCCAAATACTTCGTCTATAGAGCTGCTAGACTAGCAGATAAAATTTACATTGAGAAGGATCCGACTCTAAATCCTAAGGACCTTAACATCCCAGTAGCGCTAGCTAAGATGTGGGCGCCTGAGACTGCAGTGGATATTGCTGAAGAAGTAATGAAATGGCATGGAGCCTTTGCATATACTAAGGAATGCCCAGTATATAGAGCATGGTTAGGGCTATTTTCATATGTAATTGGTGCAGAGGGTGCTCAAAATATTATGCGATACATAATCGCTAGGGATACCTTAGGTAGCAAGTATGTGAGACCCAGCTAAATTTTCTTTTTTTACACTATTTTTTAATATAATTTGTATTTCGAATAGGATATAGCAAAATGCTTTTAAGCATTACAGCCACTAAGAGTTACTCTAGTTTGCTTAAAATGCCCTTTAGAAAGGAGTATAAATTGAATATATATTTACAGCAGAATAATCATGGAGCAACCTGTTCAAGGCAGAGGTTTCCAATTAATAGTACTACTACTTGCAGCATTTCTATTCTACTTAGCACATAAACTAATCAAAAGCGGTAGAGCTGCAGAGATGGGTAGACCTATTCACTATACTTATGGGGCTGGAGGTGGATTAGCCTCATCTCAAGGCCCTCAGATAGTTGCATCCTCAGCTATATTGGGATACGTAGCTCAATTATGTGCAAGGTATGATGTTAGACCAATCATGAACATATGCATTGCCGATGCAATACCTTTAACAGAAGAAGTTCTCCGAGTAGCTTATTTAAGAGAAGGGAAACCTGAAAAGTTCGATCCAAAAATAATCAACTATCAGCCCGGTCAATCACCAATGGTAACTGCAATATTAGGTACATTTCAAAGAGAACGACCGGCAGCAAGTTTCCACATAGGTGGACTATACTATGAATCCGTTGTCATAGGAGAAGCAGCGAAATTCGTGGGTGCATTCCTAATTGCTGGAACTGCAAACACTCATCAGCTACCATTCATCGTAGCCACTAGTGATTATGTACTTATCGGTGAAGAACTATACGCAGCTGCTGCATACATTTTTAGAGAACCATTACAAGTGGCGAGCATAGCTGGAGAAGACTGGATGAAATTCATACTTATAGCTATTACTCTAATAGGCCTACTGCTAGAATCTGTGGGCATCAAATACATAAGTGATTTATTGAGGTGGTAAAATGGCTGTAATATGGAGAAGACCTGAAGTATATATCTTTATAACTGGATTAGTAATGGGACTTTCATGGCTTGGCTACTTCTTTGAACCACCACTAATCACTGAATGGGTAGGTCTATTCCAAACGTGGGCAACTGGAATAGCTCAATTCGCCTTAGCTTTAGGATTTTTAAGCGCAGATATCGTTAAACAGATTTTAGCGTCAGTTGAAGCTCCATTAGGCGGAGCACCAATGGATTGGTTTAACTTCTTATGGACAAGTCTTGGCTTCGTACTCATTACTTCGTACTTTACATTCACTAAAGAACACACTGGATGGTACTTTTATCCAACTAAGATTGGCAGATACATTCTGATGTTAGGATTAGGCGTATACTTCGGAAACACCGTTCAATTCAGAATGGCAATGCTTGGAGGAAGAGTACAATACTTATTGCAAGTATTCAAGATAATTCCATGGCCCTAGCTTAGGATTGGAACGTGAGTTTCACCCTATTTTATTTCATCTTCTCCAAAATTAATTATTAAATTTATATTTGACTTAGAATGTCTATTCCACTATTAACAATTGAGCTTGGAACTTTAACTTTTGAAGTCTTCGCATGTAATTTTGGTCTATACACCTGCTTTCTGAATGCTGACTTAGTTAATGGAGGAATAGCACCTACAATTCCAGCTATCAATCCTCCAATTGCACTCGTTGCAATGCTCTTTAAGAATAATCCAACTCCTATTCCTACGATTAATCCACCTATAATCATTCCCGCCGCTAATCCTAATGCTAAAGTTCTGTGAAAAGTAGACATTGGATATTCTGCATAAAAAACTTCACCGCACACTGCATCTATTATTCCTCGAAATCTTTCATTACTATATGAATATTCTAACTCCCATATTGGGTAATGTACCAGCCCTTTATATTTACAGTCAATTTCAATGGGTGAGCCTGGGCAAGCCAATTTTACTTCTCCTAGAAGTCTATAGTAAATTTTCATTTTAGCTATTTTTTCAGCTTCCTCTCTAGACATTGTTGGTGTATAGTATTTGCCAGCTTCAACCAATGATGGCTTGAAATACATTCTTCCTCTAACAGGGAATCGATATTTAGCTGGGATTTCTAATGGAAGCATTGTTAATGCTGGTATTGCAACACTTTCTGTTTCTATGACTTCTACCTCTTTACATAAGGCTCGTCCTTCGATAAAGAATATGTATAATGGAAGGTAGTGTAATTGGCGGAATGTTAGATTTGAAGCTTTACTTAAATCTGCAGGGGCTCCAAATTGTCTTGAGACTATGGATTTAAGTTTTTCATAGGCCTTGTTAGTGTCATATATTATTGGAAATGCATAATGTTCCGCTTCTATTTCCTTTGTTTTCAAGTTTATGGTGGTTCCACAATATGGACATACAGCTGTTGTAACTCCACTTGGCACATTAAATTCTGCTCCACAATGCGGACATTTCATGTTTATCCTCTCTCAATTCTTACATCAGAAACAGTTTTCCTACCTAATGCATAACTTAATCCTGATGCAAAAATTAATGCTCCTAAAGCTACTCTTAAATCTCTTAAAAATGCGAATCCTAAAGCTGCTATTGCACAGCTTGCTAATACTCCTATAAAGTAGAGTGCACGATGATATGCCATAACTGGTTCCTGGATGGCTAATAGATGGCTACTCCACCCTGCATATGCTGCTTTATATTGAGCCATTCCATAATTATATACTAAATACCAGTATGGAACAAGAGTTAATGGAGAGACATTTACAATTTTAGTCCTACATTGAAATTCTATTAATTCATCAACCTTTGATTCTGCTTTTTCTCTAATTCTATCTCCTGCTTCATCTCTAGCCATGTCTCTAGCCTCTTCAGATGAAATCTCAGTGTTTAAAACTGGAAGCCTTATTTTCTTCCAATCAACTTCTTGAATTTTAATTAGTTCCGGCTTTGAGTGTCTAAAATGCTCTGCCAATTCAAATATTGAAAAGTCTTCTGCACTTCTTCTTGCAAGTATTGGTATCTTCAAAGTAGATCTTAGTGTTCCACTTACTTTTTCACGCTTAGTCACTATTCTTGCACGTTTTCCTGTTCCCACTCTTTCTCTTCTCTTCTTATATCCCTCATACCTCGCTTCAACTTTTACAGTTACAAAGTAGAATGGCACGTATACACCATTTACTTCCACAATTGAAATTTTATTCTTAATTCTTCTTAAATCAAAGTCCTCAGCAACTCGTTGCTTAAATGATCTTTCTATGTCTCCTTTACTTAGAGAGGGAACAACATAGATTTCCTCTCTTATGTCCGTCATCCAATTAGGATTTCCACAATATTCACAGATAACTACTATTGATTCTGGAGTAACCTCTAATGGAGCACCACACCTTTCACATCTATAGGCTTGAAGTGTCTCAGTCATTGATCACTCGCCTATGTTACCGACTCTCCGCAAACTGGACAGAATTTAGCTTCAAAGGGTACTAAGTGTCCTTTAGAACACCATTTAACTTGTTTTCCACAATATGGACAGAATTTTGCCCCTGCTGGAACAGGTTGACCACAATAGGGGCATCTTGGAGTATATGCAGGAGGAACTGTTGCAGTGGGGGCTGCAGTAGGAGTTGTTGGAGCTGGTTGTGGTGGAGGCGGCTGCATTAAAGGCGGTATCATAACCATACCTGTACCAATACCTGCACCTGGACTTTTACCTAGTTCTTTTGCAACTTCCTTAGCTGTTTCCATTTGAAGTACATATCCTGTTTGTACCCCGCCTTTCATTATCCAGAAAAGTCTGTCTCTCCATTCTCCCTCAGTGTCCACTCCCTCAAAAACAACTTTTTCAAGAGCTATTCCTAGCTCTCTAAAGTCTTTGCGAAGGAGTATTGTTACTTTTTCAGTTACTTCCGCTTGCTTTACATACACGTCTTGAATGCTATGTTTGCTTAGATATGCCATTATTTTTTCATTAAAGTATCCGCGAAGATACTCATTTAACTCATCTGTGGTATATGCACTTTGAGGTCCTACAACTTTATTTACGAACATTGATGGGTCTTCTACTCTAAAATAGAAGCTTCCATGAAATAGTAGGGGTGCTAGTTCAACTGTTTGAGTTCTCCCTCCAAACTTGCCTTGAAATCTTCTAAGAGATACAAATATCACCATTGATTTGAATATGCTTTCACCATACAATCCTTCAACTAAACCCTTTAGAAATGGAACATTTTGTGTATCTAATACATGTCTCCCGGCACCTAATACCCCATATACTTTGCCATCTCTATAGAATATTGCATTTTCAAATTCTTTTACTATAACTACACTTCCCCATGGAATTACTTCGTCAGGATATTTCCATACTATTTCATCTTCACTTGGATTAATCCATTCAATAACTTTTGGTTGAAGACCGCTAACCTTCCTGGTCACCTTGCCAATTCCCTTACCAATAATATCGATCATTAATTTCACCTACCTATTCTATTTATTGACTCCATCCTCTTAATACTTTCAGTCGTTCTTCCAATATTTGCTCAATCTTCCCTAATTCTTCAATTATCTGAGTTAATTTTTCGCTGGGAACTTTTGTTACAGCTGCGATTTTTGCAATTTCAGATGTCATCTCTTTTACTTTTTCAGCTGAACCCACAAGATTATTATCAATTTCCTTCAGTTTCTCAAGTGTATCTAGTTCAACTTTAACAATATTATAATGGGGAGCATAGCCAGATTCAGCAAATTTAACTTTATCTGCAATATAATTTATTGTAGATGCTAGATTATTGAGACGCTTAGCTGTCTCATAGTTAAATTCAATTACCGTTGCAGCAGCTTCTTCTATCTTAATCTTAGCATCAGTCAGGGTTTTAACTATATAGTTTCTAATTAAACGATCATCCTCTCTAGCAAGTTCCCTTTTTTTATAACCGCTAAAACCAGGAATAATGGTTTCAAGTTTTTCAATCCAAGTTAATTTTTTAGACATTATACAACCCCATTTATAAACAATACTTTGCAATTACTTAATAAGCTTCCTAAAATTAACTTTTCGTTGAAGGTGGTTTTATGAAAGTGAACTTAGACTTCGGTGTTGAGGGTGCTATAAAAGCTTCTCTTAGAGGAGACATAATAGTTGTAATTGATGTGTTGCGTGCTTCAAGTACTATTTCGACTGCCCTTTACAATGGTGCTGAAGAAGTCGTAGTGGTGGAAAAAATTGAGGATGCGTTAAAATTAGCTGAAAAATGTTCAGAGTGCATATTGGCTGGTGAGAGGAGAGGTATTAAAATTGAAGGTTTCAAGCTAGGTAACTCTCCATTAGAATTTTCAAAAGATGTTGTTTTAGGAAAAACTATTGTTTTTACAAGTAGTAATTGTGCTCCTATAATTGAAGCAGCTAAAAATGCCCCCATAATCCTTTTAGGTTGTTTTTTAAACTTATCAAGTACTACATCATATATATTAAATCTATTGGAAAGATATGGTAATAATGTTACAATAATTTATGCAGGAAGATATGGCAAGCCCTGCTCAGATGATTTATTATGTGCAGAAATACTCTATGGATTAATTAAAGGTGAAATTTCTCAACCACCTTTATCTATGATTATCAAAAACTTCCTTCAATTGACACCTTCAGGACGATATTTAATTAGTATTGGTCATCTAGAAGACGTTTTATATTGTGGGGAAGTGGATAAGTTGACTATCGTTCCAGTGAAGATGAAACATAGCTCTGGATTTAAAATTATTAATGTAGATGATTTGCTGACTTTATAGTTTAGTGATTAAGCTTATTATCTTATAAATCTATAAGTAAACTAGAGACTTAATGAGTGGAGAAGCATATTATGAATATTCCATGCAATATTTACACCCTAACTTTTAGAGTTGAGAGTATACTTCTATTATGTGCTGTTTCTCTAGCTGCAAAAATAATATTCCTATTATTACTGTTCGGAAAGCCTGTGCGTAACTTAAAATTTATTACTGGAAGTTCGATAACCATCCTTATCTCTTCATTATTCTTTGTATTATTATCTTATATTTTCATGAATTTTGCTCCATGGTTTATTTTTACTATGTACTATCTCTCTCCTTACATATATCTTCTGTTCGTTGCATTGCTTTATATTGGTGGTTCAATTTCTATTGAGTTTCCAATGTATTATTTTATTGTGCTGAAAGAGCGAATTGGTAAAAGCGACTTAATTTCAACTTTAATGTTAATTAACTTGTTTGGATACGTTTTCCTTTTTGAACTTGGATTAATGTTGCCATTTGCTGGAATTTAAATTTAATATTTTTCTTCCCTGATGTATGGTTTTCCTAGAGCAGATGGTGCACCTATACGTTTCCTAATAGTTTCTTTTGCACCAATTGACAATACTATTATAGTTGAAGCATATGGTAGCATTGCCAATATATTTGGCGATATTCCTAGGGGTTGTAATCTAAATTGTAATGCTCTTATTCCTCCGAAGAAATAGGAGCCCCATAAGGCTCTAAGTGGATTCCAAAGAGAGAAGATGGTTAATCCAATTACTATCCAACCAATACCTGCGGTTAGATTTTCAATCCATGCAGGTGTATATGATTCTGAAAGATATGCTCCAGCTAGTCCGGACAGCATCCCACCAATTAATACGCATATATACCTTATCATAAACACGTTTATTCCTGCTGAGTCTGCTGCTGCTGGATTTTCACCTACAGCTCTAATTTTCATTCCAAAGCTTGTCTTAAACAATATTATCCACATTATAATGGCTAGTATCATTGAGATGTAGACTATTGGGTCTTGACTAAATAGTGATGGTCCAATTATTGGAATTTCACTTAAAATTGGAATTTTTATGGGAATTATGGTTACAGGTAAAGATATCCCAACGTATTTTTTTCCCATAATTGAGCTTAATCCCAATCCAAGCATTGTTAATGATAGACCAGAAACTACTTGATTAACCCTTAAAGTGATGCTTAAAAATGCATGTATTAATGAAATTAATCCTCCAACAATTATGGCAGCTAAAATTCCAATCCAAGGATCATTGAACATGTATGTAACCATGTACCCTGTAACTGCACCCATAATCATCATTCCTTCTACTCCTAGGTTCATAACACCGGATCTTTCAGCATAGATTTCTCCTATGGTTGCTATTAGGAGTGGTGTTCCTGCTCTTATTGCTGAATATAATAGTGTTTCAATATAGCTCTGCATTTTTATCCCCTCAGCTTAATTTTATATTGAGATAATACACCGCCCACTAAGATGAACATTAGGGTGATTCCATTAAAAACATAAACTACCGCAACTGGTAACCCTAAAATCATCTTCATAACATACCCGCCTACAAGTAGGCCTCCGAAAAATATTGAAGCTATAATAATTGATATTGGGTTCAGTCTTCCCAGCCACGCTACAATAATTGATGTGAATCCATATCCCATTGATATGCTTTCAGGATATCTTAGCCTGTAATGTATTCCCGCTATTTCTCCAACACCTGCGATTCCAGCTAATCCACCACTTATAATCATTGATAAAATGGATATCTTCAAATAGCTAATTCCTGCATATCTGGCTGCTTCAGGATTTTCTCCAGCCACTCTTATTTCATATCCTAGAGTTGTTCGCATAATTATTAAGTAGACTATGAATGCAGTTGAAATTGCAATTGCTAATGTTGGTATATGTATTCTTGTTCCTGGTATGCATATTAGCTTTGCAGCGTCCGGTATTTCATCGGTTATTGGGTATCCCCACTCTTTTGCTCCACGCCATGGACCATAAATTAAGTATCTAACTAGCTCAATGGCTATGTAATTCATCATCATAGTTGTTATTACCTCGTTAACATTAAGTAAAACCTTTAATATTGCTGGAATTACAGCCCATAAGGCTCCAGCCATAAATCCCCCTATGAACATTACTGGCACTATGATGGATGGTGGGGTAGGTGTAAATAGAGCTAATCCTGTTGCCATTATAGCTCCTAAAAGTAGTTGCCCTTCAGCACCTATATTCCACATTTCAGCTTTGAATGCTAATGAGAGACCTACACTGCATAGTATTAATGGAATTGCCTTAACTATTGTTTCATATATTCCTGAAGGGCTACCATATGCATGTGTAAATATTATTCTATATGCTAGTATTGGATTGATTCCATAAGCTTTAAAAATAAATCCACTTACAAAAAACGCGGACAATATAGAGATAATTACATATAGGATGGAGAGATATTTTGGAGGTGAAACTCTTCTTTCAAATCTAATTTTTATGACCATCTACTCTCCTTCCTTTACTCCAGCCATCATTAATCCTATCTTCTCAATATTAGCCTTTTCAGCCTCTACTTCTCCAATGATTTCTCCTTCAAACATAACTGCAATTCTATCGCTTAAAGCCAGTATTTCATCTAGATCTTCGGATATTAGGAGTACTGCTGATCCTTCGTTTCTCCGTTTTAATAGAAGTTTTCTAACGTACTCTGTAGATCCAACATCTAATCCATATGTTGGATGCACGGCAATTATTAGCTTCTTTCCAATTGTGAGTTCTCTAGCCAATATCATTCGCTGTAGATTACCACCAGACAGTAACTTTGCCATAACGTTTTCATTTGGCGTGACTATTTTGTACTCATCAATTAATTTTTGAGCATACTCTTTAATTGCATTATAATTGAGAAGCATCCATTTTGAGAAGGGTGCTTTATTATAACTTCTTAGAATTAAATTCTCTGCAACACTCATATTTGGAATATAACCCATTCTTCTATCTTCAGGTATAAATGCTATTTCCATTTCACCTATATCTCTCGGATTCAACTTCTCTATTTCTATTCCATTTATGAAGATTTTTCCTGAGATTTTTCTTCTTAGTCCAACAATAGCCTCGACAAGTTCTCTTTGGCCATTTCCTGCAACTCCAGCTATACCATATATTTCTCCACTATGAACAGTGAATGAAACATCTTTTACTGCAATTGTGCCTCTATCGTTTAGAACTCTAAGTTTCTCGACCTTTAATATTGGATCTCCAATTATGCTTGGAGTTTTCTCTAATTCGAAGATTACATCTCTTCCAACCATCATTTTAGCTAGCATACGTTCATTTGTCTCGCTGGTTTCAAGGGTGGCTATCACTTTTCCTTTTCTTAAAACAGTTACTCTATCACTCACTTCCATTACTTCTTTCAGTTTATGAGTTACAAATATTATGGCTTTTCCTTCACTAGCCATTTTTCTCAAGAACTTGAATAACTCTTTTGTTTCGGTTGGAGTTAGAACTGAAGTTGGTTCATCGAGTATTAATATTTGTGCTCCTCTGCAGATTATCTTAATTATTTCTACTCGTTGTTTTTCACCTGTTGATAATTGCCATATTTTTGCGTCTAAATCAACTTTTAACCCGTATTTCTTCATAACTTCTTCAACTTTAATTCTTATTTTGTCCAGCGGCTTCCAGAATGGTATTTCTAGTGATAAAGCTATGTTTTCTAAAACAGTTAATGTGTCTATAAGCATGAAGTGTTGATGAACCATTCCTATTCCAAGGTTTATAGCGTCTCTTGGCGATGATATTTGTACTTTCCTACCATTAATATAGATTTCACCTTCATCTGCACTGTAGATTCCATAGAGAATATTCATTAAAGTGGTCTTTCCAGCTCCATTTTCACCTAAAAGTGCGTGGACTTCTCCTGCTTTAACCTTAAAAGTTATATGATCGTTTGCTAAAACCTCTGGGAAGCGCTTTACAATGTTCCGCATTTCTACGATGTATTGCTCCATATTTTAGTCTCCTCAATAAAAAATATGATTTAGGGGTATAACTTACTTTGGAATGCTGCCCACTACATTGTCTACAAACCAGTTTATTGTCCATAATTCATCGTGACTTGCACGTTGTCCGGGTGGAATACGTAGATTGCCGTCTTGGTCATAGATTGGGCCAGTGAATGGATCAAATATTACTGTTGGTTCACTCATTTGCTCTAGTCTTTTCATAACTAGGTCATAGATGCTTATTTCTCCAAATTCTGGATGATTAATTTTCTTTTCCTTTAGTATTGGTACAAACTTTGGATTTATTGGCACACCGAAATCTGCTCCAAGCTCAACTGCTCCTTCACGTAGCATCCACCAGTAATCTACATTTTCTAGGTTTGTTGTATTATATGCGCCTGCGTATACCTTGGCTAGAATATCTTCATAGATTCTCTCCCATCGAACTAATTGTCCACTTACACATACATCTTTTCCATATGAGAGCATTGGGCTGTAGTGAGCGAAAGCATAGACTGGATGTCCTGTATCATAATATTCCTGTGCAACTTCAATTACTGTTGGGGAGTCTTCTGTGAAGGCTAAGACGTCGCATCCCTCTCCTATTAATGATTCTGCCGCTTGTCTGGCTAATTGTGGGTCATACCAAGTGTTTATCCATACGACATGTACAGTTGCATTTGGATTTACCTCCTTTACTCCCAGTGCAAAGGCATCTATGTGGCGGATTACTTCTGGTATTGGATGAGCTGCTACATATCCAACTTTGTTTGTTTGAGTTAATGCACCTGCCATTAATCCATTTAAGTAGTAGAGCTGATAAAACTCTGCGAAGTATGTTCCACAATTAGGTGCACGCTTATACCCTGAACAGTGGAAGAATATTACATTTGGATATTTCTCAGCTGATGTGATTGTTGGATTCATAAATTCAAAGCTTGTAGTAAATATAACAGTGTATCCCTGATCCACAAGCATATCCACGTAGGTTTCAACTTCACCTGCACTTACACTTTCAATATAAGTGGTTTCTAGCCATGAAAATTTATTTTCAACGTATCTTCTGCCGACATCGTGTGCATGTGTCCAACCTAAATCTCCTATTGGTCCAACATAGATCCATGCTGCCTTAATTTTTCTTTCCACAGGTACTTTAACTTCTTTTTCAACTATTCTCGGTGGAATTAATGCGTAGGCTAGTCCTGCTCCAATGATTAAGCATACTATTGCTACTCCAATGAGGTTCGTATATTTATTTGTAGACATGGGATCACCATGAAAACTTTTATTACAGATACGTTTTAAATATTGTTTTACATGTTCATATAAAATTTACATAACTGATTAAAAATTAACGTACTCCCAATATTACCAATTATTTGAGGCAAAGATGTAAACCGCAGAATTTATTAAAACATTTAAAGTATCATTGAGCGTCAGAGGGATTATAATTGAAAGTCGGCGTATACATTTGCCATTGTGGAAAAAATATTGCCAGCATAATTGACGTAGAAAAAGTAGCTGAAGAAATATCAAAAGTTACTCACGTTTCTATAGTAAAGCATTACCCGTTTATGTGCTCTGAGCTTGGACAAAAATTAATTATTGACGATCTTAGAGGAGGGCGAGTGGATAGAGTTGTTGTTGCAGCGTGTTCTCCTAGAATGCATGAGGATACATTTAGGAAAGCATTGGAAGAGGCGGGTGTAAATCCTTATTTGCTTGAGATTGCAAACATTAGAGAACAGTGTTCTTGGGTTCACTATGATGATCCTGAAAATGCAACTCTAAAAGCTATTGATCTTATCAAAGCGGCAATAGCTAGAGTGGTTAATTACAAGCCAATAGAGAAGATTACATTTCCTGCTCATAAAGAAGTTTTAGTTATAGGTGGAGGCATAGCAGGTATTAGAGCTTCACTTGACCTTGCCAAAGCTGGTTTTAAAGTATACTTAGTTGAACGTGAACCAAGTATAGGTGGTCAAATGGCTAAATTGGATAAAACTTTCCCCACTTTGGATTGCTCTCTCTGTATCCTCACTCCACTCATGAATGAAGTGGCTAGACATGAAAATATAACTCTTCTAACCTACTCTGAAGTTATTGATATTTCTGGTAGAGCCGGAGATTTCAAAGTTAAGGTAGTTAAAAAACCGAGATATGTTCAGGAAGATAAATGCATTAGCTGTGGCGATTGTGCAAAGACTTGTCCAGTTAAAGTTCCAGATGAATTTAATTATGGATTAAGTTATAGAAAAGCGATTTACCGTCCTTTTGCTCAGTCTATACCAAGTGCATATGTCATAGATCCTAAGCACTGTCTATATCTTACTAAAGGAGTGTGTCAATTATGTGCTAGAGCATGTAGAGTTGGAGCAATAAACTATGAGATGAAAGAAGAGATTATTGAGTTAAATGTTGGTGCCATAATAATTGCTACAGGTTATCAATTATATGATATTAGAAAGCTTAGCGAGTATGGTTATGGAAGGTATAAAAATGTAATACATGGCATGGAATTTGAAAGAATCTCTGCTGCAGATGGTCCAACAAAGGGTAAAATTGTTCGTCCATCTGATGGTAAGACTCCTGAAGTTGTTGCAATAATCTTATGTGCAGGTTCAAGAGATGAAAGTCATTTACCTTATTGTTGTAAAGTTGGTTGTATGGTTGGATTAAAACATGCCTATTACATTGCATCTTCTCTTCCGAATTCAAGAATATACATTTTCTATACCGACATTAGAGCTGCTGGAAAAGGTTTTGAAGAATTTTATCAAAGAATAAGGTCACTTGAAAATGTTTATCTTATTAAAGGTAAGCCAATGGAAATCCGAGAGGAAGATGGAAAGCTTGTCTTTGACGTATTTGACATTACGGCAAATGAACTATACAGATTTACAGTTGACTTAGTTATACTGGAATCTGGATTAATACCCAATCAAAATGTTAAGCCATTAACTTCAATGTTAAAGCTACCTTTAAGTCAGGATGGCTTCCTTTTAGAGTTACATCCTAAATTAAAGCCGGTTGAAACCGCTATAAATGGTGTGTTTATTTGTGGATGTGCACAGGGGTTAAAAGACATTCCGGATACTGTTGCTCAAGCATCTGCGTCTGCAGCTGCTGCAATTTCACTTCTAGCTAAAGGTGAAGTTGAAGCAGAGCCATTTACAGTTGAGATAGATGAAGAGCTGTGTAGTGGATGTGGAATATGTGTTGCATCTTGCCCATATAATGCATTAAAAATAGATCCTGATAAGAGGGTAGCTGAGGTTGATGTAGCTGCATGTAGAGGTTGTGGAACATGTGTTGCAGCATGTCCAACTAGTGCAATAACACAGAAGCAGTTTACAGATAAAGCAATTGTTGAAGCAGTTAAAGCACTTTTAAGTTAAGGTGGAAGAGTTGATTCTTAATTATCACTACTCAAATCGAGTTAGAAAATTGCATTTACCTGATAGTCTCGATGTTGAAGTGTTAGCTCCTAAAGAGATTAGTATGGTTAATGAATCAGTAGTAGTTAAACTAGCTCTTAATAGCCCTTTAGATTCGTCCTGCTTGTCTTCCTTCCTATCAGATGCAAAGCATATTGCTGTTGTTGTTAATGATCATGAACGTCCCACACCGACAGCTAAGATATTAAGCTGTATTCATGAAGATATTAAACATTATAATATGACATTCATAGTGGCAAGTGGTACGCATAGACCTCCTAATGAAATTGAGTTGCGACGAATATTTGGGAAATTCTATGATAAGTATCGAGAAAAAATTGCAATTCATGATTGCAGAGACTACAATAAGTTAACCTATATTGGTGAAACAGTTTTTGGGACATCGATATTAGTAAATGATATTCTCATTAAGAGTGACAAGATAATTGTCATAGGATCAATTGAACCGCATTATTTTGCAGGATTTACTGGTGGAAGAAAATTTCTTCTACCTGGAACAACAGCATATGAATCCACGGAGCAAAATCATAAACTTGCATTAGATGAAAGAGCAATGCCACTAGCTCTTAAGGGTAATCCTGTCCATGAAGATATGATGGATGCGCTAAAATTGTTTAACAGATATGAAGATATATTTTCAATAATGACTGTACTTAATGGTGAACATAGAATACATTATGCTTCAGCAGGTCACATTAATTCTTCATTTTATAAAGGTGTGGAGGTTGCAATGAACACTTATTGTGTTCCCATCAAAGAGAAAGCTGACATCGTAATTGCAATTGCACATCCCCCCTTAGACATTAATTTATATCAAGCTCATAAAGCGATAGAACACGCTAAGTTAGCTCTAAAAAGGAATGGAATACTCATTTTAGTTGCAGCTTGCAATGAAGGTATAGGTCCACCAAACTTCTATAATTTATTATCAAGTGCAAGTGACCCAAGTGAGGTTTTAGAGAAAATTAGAAAAGAATATCGACTAGGTTATCATAAAGCAGCTAAAATTGCTGAACTCCAAACATGGGCTGAAATATGGGCTGTGACAAGCATGAGCAAGGACATCTTAGAAAAAATACGTATAAAACCATTTACTAATCTTCAAGATACAATAGATAGCGCTATTAAACTTAAGGGGAAAGATTCTAAGGTGATAATTTTAGATAATGCTTCAATGATCGTACCTAAAGTTAATTATGACGAAGTCATGTGATCTTTTCTAAAATTTTACTTATGCTTGATTTATTTAATTGTAGGCCTAGCTCCTTTGGCTTTAAGCCTAAGGCTAAACCTAATAACTGTGTATAATACATTACAGGTAGCGGAGTTTTTGATCCAATAATTTTTAATGCTTCTTCTTGTCTTTTATCAAGCATTTCTGCTCCATGAGGACAAATAATTACTATTCCATCTACTCCAGCTTCACTTGCAGCCTTAATCCTATTGCCTGCCAACGTTAACCCTGAATCCATATTTGTCTTTGAAATTGCCCATCCACAACATTCAAGCCATCCTATATGTGGCTTAGCGTTTGCTCCTAAAATTTCAATTAACTTTGAAAGCTTTACGGGTTCAATTGCATTGTCTGGTCTACCAAGCTCAGTGGGTCTAATAAATTGACATCCTGAATGCGGAGAAAACGTTAATCCCTCAAGATTTAGCTTAATCAAGCCTTTAAGATTGTCTAATCCTACATCATCATACAAAACTTCAATAACATGTTTAAACTTTAAGTCACCTTTATATTCTAAATCTTCTTCTTTTAATACTTCATTAACCCAAGATCTCAACTCTTCATCTTCTCTTAGTATTTTCTTAACATGGGTGAATGATAGATGACACCAGTTGCATAGTAGCATTATTTCTTTATTATATTCTCTAAGAATCGCCATATTTCTAGCTGAAAGATAAATCCATCCATAAGCGTTTATGCTTCTTAAAGGCATACCGCAACATGAAATGTTTTCAGGGTCTATAAGCTTGATTCCTAGTGTATTCATAACCTTTCTTGTTGAAATTTCATAGCCATATTGCTCGGTTAAAACTGTGCATCCTGGATAGAAAACATACTCCATCTTCATCACCTACTAGTTTTCTCAAAAGCAGTCATTACTGCTAGTTGATATTTCTCTAGTTTTTTAGGACCCTTTATCAATGGTAATCCTAGTTTTTCTCGGGTATATGTCTCCCCATCACTCCCAATTACTTCTACTTGTTCTTGGATAAAACCTGTTTCTAAAGTTGAACTAAGCATTTTCATATAAGCTTCAGGTAAACTTGCGCCTTCATTTATGGATAGGTTTCTTAGAGCTAAAAATACTTCAACGGGTGAAACACGTTGAGGGCAAGCTTCTTTACATTTCAAACACTGTGTACAGGCCCATATTACATCTGACCTTAATAGCTCCTCAATTAATCCAAGTCTAACCTTGTCGACAACTCTATGTGGATAGTTTTCAAGTAGAACCATTATTGTGCATCCACTGGTACACTTTCCACACTGCATGCAGTTCAATGGTTTTTGATCTCCTGGAATTTCTAAGATTTTTTCAAGTAATTCTCGTTTAGAAACTTTAGTTAAGCTTGTAACAGCTTCGCCCACAATTTAATCCTCCATTATACCTGTGTAGTTTATATTATTGATGATTTAAACTTTCTGAGGAAGCAGTTTCTCTTTTAATAGTCCATATTGAAGGTTCAATTACATTGTTAGGTATAATATAAATATTTCCTTTATCATCTTCAATTCTAGTTCTTCTGATATCTATCTCCTTAATTACTCCCTCAACACCAGCTACTTTAACTTTTATTCCTACCTGAAAGTTTTTGTCTGAAACTAGCATTATTCCTGAAACTAAGTCTTTAATTAAACCTGATGTTGCAATGCCTACTCCCATGGAGAAGAATGAGATGACATTACCCATAGCTGATGCCAATGCTTCTAGTCCCGGAATCATCCCTAAAATTGCTGTTGCGCTAAAATACCAATAGATTAAACTGAATATTGAAAGTGCCATGCTAATTAAAGCTTTTGGCATTTTACTTTTATCTAAGGCTATACTCAGTGTCTTTCTCAATAATCTATAGATTCCATATGAGATCGCTAGGGTTATTAATGCACCAATAATATATGGAGCTGTCTCAATAAAACTGTTAATTATATTCGTTAGAAATTTCATTACTACTTCTTCTAAATTTTCAGTAACCATCTCAATAACCATCCCTCGATAACTTTTTAACTCTCATTATAAGTCTTAATATTGTGATTTAAACTTGATGCATCCTTTCATTAGTGGATTTGCAGCTTATGCAGCGTTAAGGATATTGGAGGGTAAGTGTAGTTTTAAGGATTGTACTTTACCGCCCATTGTCCAATGTGAGAAATGTAAAGTAGCTTTATGTGCTTATCATGCAAATCAATTCAATTATCGCTGCCCAAAATGTAATGGTCCCCTATCTAAGTTTAAGTCAAAAGAAGAAAAAATATTGGAGAGTTTTCTAAGAGGATTTCCTCCCTCGAAGGGCTCTGATTAATGCGGGAAGTACCTCGTATAAATCTCCTACAATTCCATAATCTGCAGCTTTAAATATTGGAGCTTCAGGATCCTTATTAACCGCAACAATTATTTTTGATCCCTGTATTCCAGCTAAATGTTGAACTGCACCTGAAACACCAAATCCGATATATAATTTAGGTTTAACTTTATGTCCTGAAAGCCCCACCCAATCTGGAAGCCATTTTAAGTCTGCTGATATAGGTCTTGAACATGAAACTTGTCCTTTTAATAGTTCTGCTAATTCCTCGAGCATTTTAAAATCTTCTTTACGTTTAAATCCTCTTCCACCGACTACAAGTATCTCCGCTTCTTCTAATGGAACTCCTCTAATCTCTTTTTCTCTTTCCTCAACTATCTTAATTCGAGGAGATATTATTTCGATTTCGCTTATTTTTACTATTTCACCTTCCCTTTTCTCCCCTTTTATTGCTTCAAATGTTCTTGGTGGAACAGTGATGACTGCAGGTTTCGATTTAATAATTTCAGTTGCAATGGCTTTTCCAGCATAAACTGTTTTCTTAACTTTGAATACATTCATATTAATGTCATAGTCAACATCTATGCATTCAGTTACACATCCAAGTTTCAGTCTGGCTGCTATTTTTGAAGCTATATCTTTTCCATTTTTCGTTGAACTGATAATTATTGCAATTGGAGTGTACTTGTCAATCATTTTGACTAAAATGTCGGCGTGAACTTCAGGGATAATTTTCTCTAGTCTCTCATCTTCAAGTGTATATATCTTATCAGCACCGTATTGGAAGAGTTCTGATACGTTTTCAATACTACTCGCAAGTATGATTGCAGCAGTTTTATAATTGAGCTTTGAAGCTATTTCACTTGCCTTTGACAATAATTCTTGAGTTAAATCTATATCTTCAGAGAATACCCAGATCTCTTCAACCATCATTTAACCTCCCAAAACTCCCTCTTTGACTAATAATTCTATGAGTTCCTGAACTGCTTCATCAATTGGTTTATCCTTTATGATATGCATCTTCCGCTTCATTTCTGGAGCATAAACGTCTAGAATTTCAACTGCTGGTTCCTTTACATCGATCTTTAAATCATTTAACGTTATTTTTTCAATAGGTTTCTTTGAGGCTCGTAAAATGGCCATTAGTGGAGGTAGCCGTGGAACATTAATCTCTCTTGTAACAACTAATAATGCAGGTAAATTGACTTCTACTTTTTCATATTTTTCTTCTAAATCTCTTTCTACAATCACTTTTTCGTCAGCAATTTGAATTGCTCTTACATAAGTTACGCATGGAATATTTAGTATTTCAGCAATTCTCGGGCCAACTTGACCAGAATAAGAGTCAATGGTTGCCTCTCCACATAATATTAAGTTGAAGGGTCCATATTTATTGAGTGCAGCTGCCAATATTTCCGATGTTATATAAGTGTCTGCATTTTCAAGTTTTTCATTCAGAATTAAAACTCCTTCATCTACACCCATGGCTAATGCTTCTCTCAATACTTCTCTTGCCTTTTCAGAGCCAAATGTTATTGCAGTAATTTTCCCTCCATGTTTCTCCTTTATTCTAACTGCTTCTTCAACAGCATTTCTATCAATGTCACTCATTTTCCTTGGCACTCCTGTAATCACAGGTTTTCTAGTGGTGGGATCTACTCTTAACTGTGAAACATCTATGGCTTGCTTAATGCACACCGCTATTTTCATTAATTAGTCCCCCGTAAAATCATTTACACATGTAAAATTTAACGTTTAGCATCAACTATTTCACTAAGTTTTTATTGTGTAAAAGTCAATTTATGTCGGAGGAAAATTTATGAGTAAAACCTCACGTATCCCCGGCTTCTATAAGTTATCTGTACATGAGCGATTAATGAAAGTGAAGGAATTTGCCAATCTAAGTGATGACGAAGTTGAATTGTTAACAAAGACAGGTAGACTTTCGCTTGAATTAGCAGACAAGATGATTGAAAACGTTATTGGAACCCTTGAACTGCCCTTAGGAATTGCAGTTAACTTTCTAATCAATGGGAAAGATTATCTTATTCCAATGGCTATTGAAGAGCCCTCCGTAGTGGCTGCTGCAAGTCATGCTGCAAAATTGACAAGAGCTGGTGGAGGAATTTTTACTCAAAGCACTGGACCATTTATGATTGGTCAAATACAACTTGTAGGTGTTCTTTCACCCTACAAGGCAAAATATGCTATTCTAAGTCATAAAGATGAAATTTTAGAATTAGCTAATAAGCAGGACCCAATACTAGTTAGGCTTGGTGGAGGAGCAAAGGATCTTGAAGTTAGAATAATTGAGTCGATGCTTGGACCAATGGTGATAACACACTTGATAGTTGATGTTAAGGATGCAATGGGTGCAAATGCAGTTAATACTATGGCTGAAGCAGTAGCACCATACATTGAAAAGATAACTGGAGGCAAAGTATACTTAAGAATACTTTCCAACCTAGCAGATAAACGCTTAGTTAGAGCATACACTAGGGTTCCCAAAGAAGTTCTTGGTGGGGAGGATGTAGTTGATGGAATAATTTATGCTTATGCCTTTGCAGCAGCCGACCCTTATAGAGCAGCTACACACAATAAGGGGATAATGAATGGAATAATAGCAGTTGCACTAGCTACAGGCAATGATACCAGGGCTTTAGAGGCAGGAGCGCATGCCTATGCAGCTAGGTTTGGCAGATATATGCCCTTAACTGTCTGGGAAAAAGATGAAAATGGTGACTTGATTGGATGGATAGAAATACCAATAGCTGTTGGGATAATTGGAGGAGCAACAAGGACAAATCCAATAGCTAAAGTTTGCTTGAAAATTTTAGGTGTGAAAAGTGGCACTGAGTTAGCTGAAATCATGGGTGCGGTGGGATTAACACAAAATTTGGCGGCAATAAGAGCACTTGCCACTGAAGGAATTCAAAAGGGGCATATGAAACTTCATGCTAGAAATATAGCTATTATGGCTGGAGCAGTTGGAGATGAAATAGATAAAGTTGTAGATGAGATGGTTAAGATAAGAATCATAAGACTCGATAAGGCTAAAGAGATTCTCATGAAATTAAGGTCAAGTAAATAGTGACAAAACGTAAGCTGATAAAACTATAGGCTATGCTTACTGTGAACTGCCATTTTATTTAACTAATGCTTAGATATCCATGCATCCATAACTTTATTATAGTATTTAACTTGAATGTATTCAAAAATTTTAGTAAACTGTTTTGCTTTATTTTTGATTGCTGCTTCAAACTCTTCAATGCTTTTTAATGTGTTTAAATAT
>JANZKD010000007.1 GCA_025061245.1 Candidatus Culexmicrobium profundum | reverse complement strand
ATCTATAGCATCTTCCAGGTCTTAATGGCATTTTGATCCTCCTTCGCCTAGTGGTTTAGCATAGCATTATTTAAGGCTTTCTGAGAGATTTAGGGGAGCTCTAGGAAGATCATGCTAGTTTTTAATTTACCATGCCATATAATTTTCTCTTTCTTTAATATATATCCTAATTTTTCAGCAATATTCTTTAGTAAGCATGACTCTGCAGTTAAAAGAGTTAATAAGTTATCTTTGCTTAGAATATTCTTGGAAGATTTAAGAAATTTTTGATATAATGTTTTTATAAAGGCTTTTCTACCTATTCTCATTCCATATGGAAGGTTTGATATTATTCGATCTACATTAAAATTTAATTTGTCTAAGTGCATGGCATCTCCTATTTTAAATTTTATTTTATGAGAAAAACCAGCGGCCAGTGCATTTAGTTTAGCGCCCTTCACATGCTTTGGGGAAATATCCATGCCGTAAATTTCACAATTAACATTAAGAAAGCAGCATTCTATGGGAATTGTTCCTCCACCACACATTGGATCAATCACTGTCATGTGATTAGAAATTTCAGATAGCATACACATTGCAAATGCAATGGTAGGTTTTAATGCTGCAGGATGATTATAAACACGATAACCACGTTTATGGAGAGAATCGTCACCAGTGGTGCATATGCTGATTAAGCATGATTCTCCTACAATGTTTATTCGTACTATTACTTCAGGAGAATCTAGATTAACCTTAGGATATTTTCCATAACACTTGAAAATTAATTCTCTAATTGCATCACCAGCCACATGAGCAATATCAATTGAAGTATATTCATGTAAACCTAACCTATTTACTCTTACTGCAAAAGTATTTTCAGGCTGGATGTAGTTTTCAATATTGCATTTAAAAAGGAAATTGTATATTTGATCTAGAGCTATCATCTTTCTCGAAATTTTTGTAGAAGCTAATAATATTGAAACTCTATGTAAAAGATGTGATTTTGAGTTTAGTATCTGTACAGCGTAATTCTGCTTTTCATTACATTCTAAGATTATTCTACCTTGAACACCTAATGGTCGCAATGTGTAATTTCTTATGGAAAGAAGTTTACTTACTTCTATGATAGCTACATCTTCGAGTCCTGGACATGTTGTTAGGAGGAGTTTTGTCAATTTGACCATTTACTCTAATTTTGCAATGAAAATATTATGTTTTACTCTTATTATTCGTGCATAAACAGTTGTTCCTATGGGAATATTTTCAGCGTTCACTATAGTTATGGTTCTATTTCTAGCCACCGCTATCTTTTCTCCTTTCAACCAACCGGGTCCTACAACCTTCATTTTTACTTTTTCAAATCGCTTAAATGGTATTGGTATTGAAGGAAGTTTAAAAATGTTGAAGTCGCTTGGTTTCAATACTAGTTTTACTTTGAATTTTCTCTCTAACGCTCTTAAAGAGTTATAGAATTTATACCAAGTCATTGGCTTTACTTTGGGAGGCTTTCTTCCAAATTTATGGGCTTCATATTTTTGGATGCCAAGTGGAGGCCAATGCTTACCTGCACCAATTTGTTTCGCAAATCTAATTATCCTAGGTATCTCATGATCATTTAAGCCGGGAACCCAGACAGGAGCAATCAATAAATCAATAGGTGACAACGAAATATACTCTGCAATACTGATTATCCGGGAAATATCATAAGTTTCTGTTCCAGACAGTTTTTTGGAAAGATTCTCATCTAAAGCGTCTATTGATAGATTTATTCTGGATAATCCTGCTTCAGCTAATTCATCTATAAGTTTATCATTTAATAGGACACCATGTGTCTGTAGAGAAATAACTTTGAATTCAGGAAACTCAGATAATTTGTGAACAAGATCTACAATTTTGGGATATGTTAATGGATCGCCTACAGTATCTATGTGGGCTTCCATTTTATTGCTATTTTTAATTTTTAAAACGGTTCTTATTGTAGATAATAGGTAATCTAATTCAACTATATACTCAGTTTGACGCCACCTAGAACAAGGGCCAGCATCAGTTGAACAAAAAATACAAGATAGTACACAAATAGAAGTAGGACGAATCTGTAATACATTTGTACCTCTATCAATTACTCCAAAACTAATACATCCTATTAAGGGTATTTCACTGTCCTGCGTTACATTGTAGATAGGTCTATTTGTACAAGGCATTTTCAATCCATTATAATACACCTTTACCTTGAATTTAAGAATATATTTTATAACTCTGAACTCGGATTATTGAATAGGGGCTCTGCCATAATAGGCCACGCTCGACGGACCTGTGGGAGAGGGAAAATCCATCGATGACCACAGTAATACCCAGGCGTGGTACAGGCAGAGCCCCAATAAAGTAGGCGGAGAAGCAAAAATCCCAACGTTGAGAGAGCCCATGGAGAGAGGTTGAACCTCCCAATGAAAATGGGTGATCGCGTATGGGGAACAGCTTCTCCGCCTACTAATATAAAAGCATAAGTAATAGGATGTCAAATGTTTAGAAATGATTTCCAATTTAATTCTCTTCTTCTAATTTTAGCTGAAGAAATTGGACGCAAATCTTTATCCTTAATTAGCTCAACCACGATTATATCAAGTGGTGGAAGCCCACGGCTTTTTCGAATTCGATTTATTTCTAAAGCTCTTACAAATGTTTCTTCACTAACAACAATAGCACATATTTCCTTATCACTTATGGTTGGGCCATATGCATCCTCCAACATGATAATCTTAGCTTTATCAAGCACACCTAAACTCTGAAGAAACAATTCAATTTTGCGCTTTCTTTGAGAAAACGGTGGTACATAATGGCTTTTGCCTTTTGCTAATGAATCACTAGTGAGACCAATTATAACTTTTTTACCTATTTTAAAACATGTTCTCAGAAGAAGCTTATGACCTTCATGTAGTGAATCAAAGGTTCCTCCTACAGCAACGTAGCAACACTTTTCCTTCATTTTAGTTCGCTATTTAATCTCCAGTAAACTCATATAAAGTTGACTTACTATTACTTACGGTCTTAGAACGAAAAGGTTCAGAGCCCCGGTTCTTTACTTTTATGTAAGGCAATAGAGATAACTGATAACTGATCATAACCTTTTTCATCGATACAATTAATCCCATCATAGTAAAGATAAAAAAGAATAAAAATTCTAGGGAAAAATCGTGGAAAAACTTATCATATCCTTAGTAAATTTAAAATAAGGGGGCTGGTTCGGGCTGGGACTCTGTTAGAGGAGCAGTAAGCCGTAGCTCAGCAAGGGAGAGCGGCGGGCTCCAGAGCAGTAATGAGAAATGTGACCTGTAGTAGGGATGATTGAGCTCTGGAGCGCTATGGGAGAAACCCGTTGGTCGTGGGTTCAAATCCCACCGGCCCCACCAATTTAAGAAAATGTATTAATGAAAAGATTATAGTATTAATTGGAGAACATGTCGAATGACAAATTGAGAAAGGCTAAAGAAAAAGCTGCTGAAGCAGCTTTAGAACATATATTTACTGGTCAAATAATTGGACTTGGCTCCGGCTCTACTGTAGCAATTTTTGTAGAGAAATTAGGGGAAAAAGTGGGAAGAGAGCAGATGAAAATTAGGGTAATTCCATCATCTTATCAAGCATTATTTTTAGCATATGAATATGGTCTTCCCGTATTGCAACCTAGTGATGTTGAAAATGTGGATGTAACCATTGATGGTGCTGATGAAATTGACAAAAATCTATTCCTATTGAAGGGAGGAGGAGCTGCATTAACTCGTGAAAAAATAATCGCATATAAAAGCGAAAAATACATTGTAATTGCAGATTATACTAAACTTGTAAGATATTTAGGTGAAAAACATCCAATACCAATAGAAGTATTGCCATTTGGATGGAAATGGACATTAAAGTATTTGGAAAAATATGGAAAACCAAAAATTAGAGTGACCAACTCAGGTAAGGTTGGACCTATCATAACAGATAATGGAAATCTTATAATTGATTTATACTTATATGAAAGTATAAAGGATCCTAGAAGGCTTGAACGTGAAATAAAAAGTATACCGGGGGTAGTAGAGGTAGGTATTTTTACTCGAAAAGCAAATGTAGCTTACATTGGATATGAAGATATTATAAGAAAAATAGAGCCAAAATAAGCCCCGGGCGGGATTTGAACCCGCGACCAACGGCTTACGAGGATCGGCACACATGTTCCGCCGCTCTCCCTTGCTGAGCTACCGGGGCTGCCAATTAATAGGATAAAGATCATAGACACTAAAATTTTACGGGGATAACAATAAATAGTACAACATTTAGGATATTAACAACATTAAAAATAAGGATAATGATAGTTAATAATTAAATGGAGGAAATAGCAATGGGAGGATTAACTCTGACTGCAAAATATAATATTCATGTATCTTTTGAGGTTGAAGGAATAGTAGAAAAACCCGATGTTATTGGTGCAATTTTTGGGCAAACGGAGGGATTGCTGGGAGATGAATTGGACCTAAGAGAACTACAAAAAACAGGGAGAATTGGCAGAATTCAAGTTCAGTTAAACTCTAAGGGAGGAAGAACTATAGGAAAGGTGATTATACCATCAAGCTTGGGTAGAATTGAAACAGCATTGATAGCAGCAGCTATTGAAACTATTGATAAGGTAGGACCATGCTCGGCGAGATTTGAATTGGAAGACATTGAAGATGCTAGAGAAGAGAAGAGACGTAAAGTGATAAAAAGAGCAAAAGAAATATTGCTGAAATGGGAAAGGGATAAGATTCCAGAAACTAAGGAGATCATTGAAAAAATCTTAAAGGAAATTAGAACGGCAGAAATAATAAAGTATGGTAGTGAAGGGTTACCTGCTGGACCTGACATAGACTATGAAGATACCATAATTATAGTTGAGGGAAGAGCAGATGTCATAAACTTGCTAAAACATGGTTATAGAAATGCTATAGCTATTGAGGGAACATCCATTCCCAAGACAATAGTAGAATTAAGCAAATCAAAAAAGACAATTGCATTTGTTGACGGTGATAGAGCAGGAGAGCTTATACTAAAAGAGTTGCTTCAAGTAGCTGAGATAGACTATATTGCACGTGCACCACCTGGAAGAGAAGTTGAAGAACTTACTGCAAAAGAAATAGCAAAGTGCTTATCAAATGTTATTCCCGCAGAGGAATATTTGAGCCAAATAGAGAAAGCTAAACAGAAAACAAGAACGTTGTATGTACCACCAATTCCCAAAAAGATAATTGAAAAAATAAAGGAGCTTGAAGGCACATTAGAGGCAATATTATATGGTGAAAAATGGCATGAAATAAATATTATACCAGTTAGAAATCTGGCAGAAGAGTTAAAGAATATGTCGCGTGGACAAGTGTATGGAATAGTGTTTGATGGTGTTATAACACAAAGAATAGTTGATATAGCCAGTGAAAAAAATGTGAAAATAGTGGTGGGAGCTAGAATAGGCAATATAACAAAGCGGCCTGTTAACTTGACAATACTTAAGTTTAATGATTTATCCTCTTAGCATTATTTAGTAATAACTGCGCACTGAGCTAAAAACAACTATTTTCTAAACCATAGATCCAAAGTCCTTGTAGAAATTTGTGTCATTATGGATTTCTCCGTATAGTCAAATATTGAAAGCACTCTGAGAGCTGATGGGACTATTTGACTTGATATATAATAATTTATGTCAACGTCATCATAGTTGACTATGAAGTATGGTTTTGCTCGATCTGCAAGACGTTTTGAAGCTCCCTTAGTAATTATGTAACCTACTTTATCACCAATTTCAAGGGAGAAGCCCTTTGCTCGAAGGATTCTTGCAACAACTACATGTGGAGCGTCAACTTCATATTCATCAATAGATTTAGAGAGAGTCTTCCAGATCACCAGTTTTTCAAGAGGAATATTATGAGACTTGAGAGTGTTGATTACTTTTCTCAGATAAGTGACAGCAGCTTGTGGAGATTTTTCTTTTAGAACAAGTTCGATAACTTTAAATTGAACTTCTTGTGCCAATTCACACCAATCTCCACGTACAGCTTCAAAACCAACTACTTCGACACGTCCATCAGGGAGTAGACCTGCATATCGCTTAGCTGCTTCAGTAAAAAGGCAGGTCACATATATTTTATCAATTTTTATATCCAAACCTATATTGCTTTTCACTTGCGAAATAAAGTTATCAACCTTTTCAGGTTCATATTTTACGAAAAGTGAATCAGTATCGCCATATATTACGTTTAGGCCAATTTCCTTAGCTAATTTTATTGCTTCAGATATTGTTTTTCGGCCGAAAGCGGTTGTTGCTTCTGCACATTGACGTATGTACCATCTTGCACCAAACCATCCGGTATAACCATAACATGCATTAGCAATTATTTTTAAAGCTTTTTGACGATTATCAAGTAATATGTATTCGGGGGAATTTACATCTATATTTTTTAGTTGAGTACGGATTTTATTTCTTAAATCTATTAGTCGCTCTAGAACACGCTTGTAAAAGCCTGGAGGTGATTTTCTAAATCTATGCCCTACTTCTGGTGCGATAAAATACTCATCGGGTGATAGTGATTCATCAGGTTCTACATATGTGTCTGGGCTAATATTGTATTTAATCATAATATTAGGGTACATTGAGGAGAAGTCTATTACTGCTATATTTTCATGTAAACCTTTTATTGGTTTTAAAACTAATGCACCACGATAAGGAGTATATGGTCGGTCAACTCGGTTCGGTATAAGTTCATTCTCAAGGAAAGCTTGTCTTATTAGATACCATTCAACACGGAAACCTACTGCTGCAGCAAGAACTTGATCAAGCGGAATCCCAGTAACATTTGATAACTGAATAGCAAAAGGTAACGCTCTTTTTGCAATTTCCAATATTATTTTTGCAGATGATACTGAATGTTTCTTTAACATATTCTTCTTTTCAGAGTTCTCCCAATACTGATAAAGCCAAGGTGGTTTAAGTAAATACTTTCTATCTCCATCTATTCCTAGATACTCTGCAACATTTTGCAATGTTTTTATCTTAACTTCATAGAGTTCTTCGGCATAATCGAACATATCAATGTTTGCTCTTCCAGCTATGGAGATATGCCCATAAACACTAGTTTGTGGTGGAGAGAGCTCCCTACTTATTGGAATTGAAGTTTCAAGTTTTTTAGCTCTAGAGACTATATATGGCCACACAAGTTTATTTGAGTTATATCCAACAATAATGTCGGGATCATATTCAAGGATATATTTGGAAAAAGCATGTAGCATTTCTTTCTCATCATATTCATCAGCTGTAAACTGCTTATATTCACTAGAATTTGTAGCTAATGATATGATTACTATGGGATTTTCAGTTGGTTTAGGAGTGCCTTTTGGACTATAGTATTCAACGTCAAATGATAGTACCCTAAGATTGGGTATGGAAGTATCATCTATCATTGTGGGATTATTTTCAATTCTATATACAGCATCTACCTTTAATTTATCATTTAAACTGAGTTTAGTAACGGTAACTTTATGCCAACTACAAGGATAAACATTCTTATCTATCATGTAACGCATATAAAAACGAATATCAGCTTCAAAAATATCGGAAACATTGGGTAAACGTTTAATTTTATCCTTAACTTTATTAACATCTGAAGGAGAATTAACTGTTACTTTTACTACAGTAACAGGCTTTCCAAAATAGAACTTTGATTCCTTTTGTATTGATAGTATGGAAGGATTTGTTTTTTTAAAAGACTCTAATTCCTTAAAGACTGAGTCTATGGCTGAAGCTTTCGGTAATACATAGAAGTATGGATGAAATGATTCATCAATTAAGAGGACACGATGACCATCTTTTGTTATACTCCAAATGAAAATTCTAGAGGCTCCTTCACTTACATCATAAGAAATATCTAAAGGCCAAAATAATAATTCCATTGTTTATTCTTTCCCCCTTATTTTTTTGAGGAATGACAAACTTATTTTTCTTGCTTTAATAGTTTGAACATTACCAAAGCTGATTCGCCATTTGTATAATAATTAGGGATTATGTAACCGTTTTTAAATCCCAATTTTAAATAAAATTTTCTGGCTATTAAATTGCTCACTCTGGCTTCTAATCTTAGAACTAATATTCCTTTCTTTTTCAAATGATCTTCGGCTGCTTCCATTAATTTTGATGCTATTCCAGATCTCCTGTATAGGGGGTCAATAGCTATTGAAATAATGTGGCCCAAATAATTCCTCTGTATGATAAACATAATATAGCCAATAATTCTATGGTCAATTTCAGCTAGGAGAAATGTTTCATAATGTAAGTTTGAAAGTATGCTTAATAACTCAAAGGAGTAGGGGTTATTAAATGACATTTGCTCAATTATATATACGGCTCGTAAATCATCTTCATTTTTTATTCTCCGTATAACTATGTTGTTGAGGTTATCATTGTACATTTGGCTTCAACGCATAATCATTAACTCACTCATGCATATTAAAATTTATTTTATTAGTCATATAGGTTAGTTGGGGGAGAAAATGAAGTTAAAGTGGCTTAGCCATGCAGGTTTTTACGTAGAGTTATGTGGTAAAAAGATCCTAATAGATCCATGGCTATCTGGAAATCCATTAGCTAAGGAAAAGCCGGAAGACATAAAAGATGTTGACATGATTCTTGTAACTCATGATCACGGTGACCATATAGGAGATACTGTTGAGATAGCAAAAAGAACTAATGCCAAAGTGATTGGAATCTACGAATTAGTTCAATACATTATGGAACAAGGTGTCAATAATGTCTTGGGAATGAATATTGGAGGAACAGTTTTACTAGATGGGATAAAAATCACATTGGTACAAGCCTTTCATTCCTCCAGCAGAGGCGCACCTACAGGGTTCATCATAAGATGTGAAAATGAAAGCCTTTATCATGCAGGGGATACAGGACTTTTTGGAGACATGAAGATTATAGGGGAATTATATAAACCTAAGGTGGCATTACTTCCTATAGGAAGTTATTATACCATGGGACCAATTGAGGCTTTAGAAGCAGTAAAAATGATAAAACCAAAAATAGTTATTCCAATGCATTATAATACATTCCCAGTAATAAGGCAAGATCCAAGTATATTTAAGAGAATGATTGAAAGTGAATTGCCTGAGATAAAGGTAATAATACCACAAATAGGAGAATGGATTACTATATAACTCGTGATGATAGAAATGGGTGATCTGAGCAGTATTGAACAAAGAGTTCTCAGACAAATTTATTTGCTTGGGGGAAAAAGTAGCTTAGATAAGCTTGTAAAGAAGAGTGAACTTGATAGAGATACTATCTTTTCAGTTTTAGAGAGATTATCTAGGAAGAAGGCTGTGAAGATAAGTGCAAGAACCTATAAAAAAGCAAGATTAACTGTTAGAGGAATGGAGGCAGTTGCTAAGGGTCTTCCAGAAAGAAGAATTTATAGACTAATTATGAAGCATAAGGGAAAGATAAAAATAGAAGACTTAATGAACAAGATGAAAGGTGAAAATGAGGAAAATATTAAAAGTGCAATTGGATGGGCAAGAAGAAAGGGATGGGTGAAAATTCGAAAAGGAGTGATAATAGCAAATTTCAAAAAAGAACCACCTAAGGAAATTGATGAAAAAATATTGGAAAAAATGTCTGAAGATGAAAGATGGAAAACTGTTGAGGGAATTGATAGAGAATTATTGGAGACGTTAGAAATCTTAAAAAGAAGAAAATTAATTGAGTTTAATACTGAATCGAAAATCATAATATTTTTAACAAAGAAAGGTAAGGAAATGTTAAAGAAGAAAGAAGAGCCAGAAATTACAATATTAACTCGAAATCATCTTATAAACAGAGTTTGGAAGAAAAAGAAAATTAAAAAGTATAATGTAACTGCCCCTCCTCCAAGAATTTACTATGGAAATAAACACTTTTTTTCAGATTTTATCAATAGGATAAAAGATTTGCTTGTCAAATTAGGATTTAAAGAGGTGTATGGACCTCTTGTTGAGCTAGAATTTTGGAATTTCGATATACTTTTATATCCACAGGACAATCCGATTAGAGACTTTGAGAAACCATTAATACTGAAGCAGCCTTCAATAGGTGAGATAACATACAAGGAAAAAATAAATGACATAAGGAATTTGCATAAGAAAAGAGGTGAGTTAGATGGTCCGAAATATTCTTGGAGTGTTGAGTATGCAAAGAGGCTTATATTAAGAACATCGACAATACCTGCATTACTGAGGTATATTGTTAGCGAGAAAGAGAAGGAAGATACTGTTAAAATTTTTTGTATAGATAGAACATTCAGAGCAATTAAAACAGGATATAAAGATTCTATTGAAACAATCGATATAAGTATACTCTATAGTCAGGATGATGCAAATGTGGGCAATCTTAAAGAGCTCTTAAAGATATTGTTCAGAGAGTTGAAGATAAGAAACTATTATGTTAGGCCATCATATCAGCCCTATACTGAGCCCACATTTGAAATTCTCATTAGACATAGAAGACTTGGTTGGATTGAGTGCGCAAAAATGGGAGTTTTGAGAGAAGAAATATCATCCAATATTTTGAAAATCAATAAACCCACATTAGTTTGGAACATAGATGCGAGTAAGCTTGCTTTTTCCTACTTTAATTTGAACGACATCAGAGAACTTTTCACGAGGAAATTAGAGAAACTTCAAGAAAATCCCTTTGAGGTGTGATTATCTTGGAAATATCAGTAAAATGGAATGATTTATTTTCATTAATCGGTAAGAAAATAAGTAAGAAGGAAATCTCGAAAATATTGTCACTATTTAAGTGTAGAGTGAAAGAGGACAGTATAACTGAAGTTAAAATAGAAGTCCCAATCGATAGATTGGATCTTTTCTCTGTTGAGGGAGTTTCAAGAGTTATACGAAATTATCTGGGAAGAAAAGTGATTATCGACATTGAGCAAGAAAATAGTGATGTAAAAGTCTATGTTAGTCATGAAGCCATGAAAATAAGACCATGTGTTTCCTGTACACTTATAGAAAATATCTCATTAAGTAGGGACGTGATAAAACAGATACAGCAATTTCAAGAAAAAGTGCACAACACGTATTGTCGAGGAAAACGTAAAGCATCAATATTTGTACATGATTTTGACAAAATAACTCCTCCAATAACATTTACATGCAAGAATCCAGATGAAATAAAATTCACACCACTAGGTGAAGATAAAGTTATGAATGCAAAGCAAATATTAACTGACACAAATGTGGGTAGACTTCATGGACATTTATTCTTTGCACTAGAGAGACATCCTGTAATTGTTGATTCAAAGGGCAATGTCTTATCAATACCTATGCTCACTTGCAGTGAAGAAACAAGGATAGATGAAGGAACGAGTCGAATATTCATTGAAGTAACAGGAGTAGAAGAGGGATTAGTTAATAATATTATTAATGTAACAGTAGCCAATATGACTGAAAGAGGAGGAAAAATAAGGACAACAATAGTTTCATATCCTCATACTGAATTGATAACTCCTATATTAAGAAGAAAAGTAATAAAAATGGACATAGATAAAACTAGAAAATTACTTAACATCAATTTAGAAGCAAAGAAGATTGTAGAAATATTAGAAAGAGCAGGTTATGGAGTCAAAATAAAAGATGGAAAAGATATTGATGTTCTAGTTCCATATTATCGATTTGATGTAACTCATGTAAATGATGTAATTGAGGATATTTTGTTGGTATATGGATTTAACGATGTTGAAAGTAGTATGCTAAAAAGTAATGGTGTAGTGAGAGAAAATCGATTAACTAGATTTATTGAAAAGATAAGGGAATACATGATCGGTTTAGGTTATCAAGAAATTTTAAATTATACTTTAATTGACGAGAAAATTTTACATGAATTTTTAGGTATGGATGAGGAAAATTCAATAAAAGTGCTAAATGTAATCTCACCTAAACATAATACATTAAGAACATGGTTACTCCCAGGAATCCTCGAGTTTTTAAGTGAAAATATAGGTAAAAAGCACCCTCAAAAAGTATTTGAAATAGGTTATGTCACTAAGTTCTCTGAAAAAACAGATACGAAAAGCATAAGTATATTAAAAATAGCTTCGGCTATATCTGATTCTAAAGCAAGTTATGAAAAAATAGCGATAGCAGTCTATTTAATGCTTAAGAAAAGTAGAATCCCATTTAATTTTGAACCAACCACACATAGTGCGTTCATCCCTGGAAGAACTGCACGTGTCATCATCGGGAAAGGGCAAGATAGACATGAAATAGGAATTCTTGGTGAAATACATCCAAGGATACTAATGAAATTTAAAATTTTAAACCCCGTAGTTGCTTTTGAATTAAATTTACAGAAGATTTTCAAGTATATTCTAAAGAAATATGGTGGGGCCGCGGAGATTTGAACTCCGGTCACGGGGACCCATTGGGGGAAATTACTCTAACCCCGCAGCCTTCCAAGCTAGCCTACGGCCCCTCTATCATTTAAATGCAATATAATTTCTCAATTTAAATCTTGCTAAAATGAAGTAACTTAATATTTTTATTTTATGTTGCAGGACACTATTTATGGGACCAATATTGACTAGAGAGGAAATTGCAAGAAAAATAGCAGGTGAAATTGTACTTTCAGATAGACCATGGATTGTTATGAAAAAATGGAGAGAATTCTTTAATATAACGCAAATTGAAATGGCTATGAACATGGGTGTTTCTCCATCAGTTATTAGCGATTATGAAGGAGGTAGAAGAAGATCGCCGGGATCAAAATTCATAAAAAGATACGTTGAGACATTATTGAAAATAGATAATAAAAGAGGAAACCCCATACTCAAAGAATTTGAGAAAATAATGACTATATCAACTGATGCAATATTAGACATTAAAGAATTCTCTGAACCTATATCGATCAGGTATTTCTGTGACATTATTAACGCTGAAATTATAGCATGTAAACATCTTGGTAATAGGAGAATATTTGGATATACTGTTGTAGATAGCATAAAATGTATTGAAACTCTTTCAGGCATAGATTTTCTCAGACTTATGGGAACGACATCTATGAGAGCATTAATATTCACTAAGGTCAGTCGCGGACGTTCACCCATGGTGGCAATTAGAGTACATCCTATAAAGCCAGCTGCAGTTGTCATCCATGGTACTGAACGAGTTGATTCTCTAGCGATAAAACTTGCTAGAATAGAACAAATTCCCCTTGCCGTATCGCATGTAGATAATGTTGAAAAATTATTATATATATTAAAAAATTTTGATTTAAATCTTGAAAAATAAAACATAAAAATAGAAAAATAAAAAACTAGATATATAATAATAGGGGAAAATTTACGAAAAAACATACATTGTCCATTGAAAAAGTTCTTAATGCATTATCAAATACGTTAAGAATTGAAATTATGAAAAAATTAAGCAGAGAAGGTGAAATGAGCTTTACTGAATTGATGCAAGAATTAAATTTATCGCCTAGAACTGATGCAGGAAAATTTGGATATCATATAAGGATGCTTGTTGAAAATCAGCTTATACGGACAAATCCTCGAACAGGGAAGTATATTCTTACAGATATAGGAAAAATAATGACGGAAATATTATGGGAACTCGAAGATATAAGTAGACGAAGGTCAAGAGAACTTATGGTTAGGACTTCAAGGCTAACTATTGAGCCATTTGAACGAAGGAAAATTGTTGAAGCATTGATGAGAGAAGCTAATGTACCGAAAAAATTAGCCGAAGACATTGCAAGAGAAGCAGAAGAGAGATTAATTAAGTTAGAAATAGACTACTTAACTGCACCATTAATAAGAGAATTTGTAAATGCAATATTGTTGGAACAAGGACTAGAAGATTATCGCCATGCATTAACTAGATTAGGGCTACCAGTTTATGACGTTGAGAAATTGGTTAAAGAAGCTATTTATGAGGAAGGAGCATTACCAGACAAAATACATGCCATGGCAGGTGATGCAGTTATGGAAGAATATACATTAATTAAACATTTACCTAGAGAGGTATCTGATGCGCATTTATCTGGAAAAATCCACATATGTAATGCAAATTACTGGTCACTTCGTCCCGCTACAATTCATCACGACATGACTTATTTTTTGGAAAATGGTTTTGCACCAGCAAATATGAGCCCAATATTCTCATATAGTAGCCCACCTACATCATTTAGATCTGCATTAAACTTCATAATCAGATTTGTGCACATGATGCAAAGTAATCTATCGGTAGGACAATTGATAGACAATTTCAATTATATTCTTGCACCTTATGTTCGAGGACTTGCTCCGAATGAGATAAAAAAAGCATTAAAGGAAATGCTCATACATCTCAATCAAACACCAACCTCAAGAGGAGATGTGATTCCGCTAGCTATTGGCATTAGTATGCAAAGTTCTTGTGAAATTAACAGTGAATACTATGAAGAAGCATTAGAATTATTCAAAATGATCATTCAAGTCATGTATGAAGGAGACGATTTAGGTAAACCATTTTTAACGCCATTATTGATTGTTAAATTAGATAAGAAAGCAGTGCAAGATGATGAATTTTACGAGGTTTTTATGAGGTTATGTAAGCTTACATCAAGATGGACCTTGCCTTATTTCATTAATTTAGATGTGGAGTGGCAACATAAAGATGTAAGTTATGGATGGGATCTTTCCAGAATTTTCCCAGTGACAAAATCCAAGAAAATAAGAGGAGGATGCCTAGATACAGTGATAATAAATTTGCCAAGAATAGCATTAGAATCCAAGGGAGATGATGACGGTTTCTTCAATAATCTCGGAGATACTGTTGAATTATGTATTAAGGCATTTGACGTAAAGAGAGAAAGTATAAGAAGGCGGCTTGAGAGTGGTCATTTACCTTTACTTGGATTTATAGTTGATGGATCACATTATTATAAAATTGAAGATGCCATTGGAAATGTAGGATATATAGGTTTACCTGAGGCTGTAAAGATACATACAGGTTTTTGGATTCATGAAGATAATAGTGCATTAAGATTTGCTCAAAAGGTAGTTGAATTTATTAAGAAGAAGATAAGTGCTAGAAGAAAACTTCTAGGATTAACTCATATTTCATTAGAAAACGATGTAGAAAGCAGATTTGAGAAAAATGATATAGCCAATTTCGGTTATGCCATAATAAAGGAAAAGCTTGGAAGAGAAGTAACATACACAGCTAATGCACATATTCCACTAAATATGTCAGTTCCTCTAAGGAGAAGAATTAGAATAGAAGAACAATTTCATGAAAAAGCAATAAATGGTCACGGATTTAATGTCCATATAAAGGAACCAGTGCCTAATGAAGAGTACTTTGCAAAAGTGATGAGATGGTTTATAAACAATACAAAGTTAGGAGCTTTTACATTTACCAAAGATATTACCTATTGCAAACAATGCATGAGAACATATGAAGGATATTATGAAAGATGCCCGTATTGCAGAAGAGCATTTGGAAACATAGTATACTTTGCAAAAAAAGTTAATGCATATACTATTTTAACTAAAGGCGAAGAGAGATATTTCAAAATAATGAGATATACACTATAGCTATAAATTAAGCGATTGCGCCTAAGATCAATGCTAAAAGCGCCATTCTAATTATCAGTCCATACCATGTTTGTTTAAAGTATTTTGCGAAAGGAGTATCATCTATACGGGTGTCAAGCTCATTTACCCTAGGTAAGGGATGGAGAATTATTAAATCCGGCTTACATTCGTTAAGTAATTCAAGCGTAAGCTTATAAGAACCTTTAACTCGTTCATACTCTGAAATATCAGGGAAACGTTCTTTTTGTATTCTAGTTATATAGATCACATCTGCTACTTTTATAACTTCGTCAAGACTACTACACTCCTTGACTTTTACGCCCAATTCTACTAAGTCATTTATTATTTCCTTTCTCATCCTCAAAATTGGTGGAGCTACTAGCAATAAGTTTACATCATAATAGGAAAGGGCATATGCTAGTGAATGAACTGTTCTCCCATATTTCAAATCACCTACTAGAGCTATTGTTAAACCGTCAATTCTTCCTTTTTCACGCTTAATTGTATAAAGGTCCAAGAGAGCTTGAGTTGGATGAAACAGTGCACCTGAGCCTGCATTTATAATGGGTATTTTTGCAATTTCAGCTGCTAATCTGGCAGCACCCTCCAGAGGGTGACGCAAAACTATAATGTCAGCATAGTTTTCCACAACTTTTATGGTGTCAGATAATGTTTCACCCTTAGCTATTGAAGCAACTTTTGGTTCTGAAAAACCAATGACACTTCCCCCCAATCTCAACATTGCTGCTTCAAAGCTTAACCTGGTTCTAGTGCTTGGCTCAAAAAATAATGATGCCAAAATTTTTCCTCTCAACAGATTTAGGTTATTTTTTGACATAGCTTCTAATTTCATAGCTATTTTAAAAATATACTCTATTTCTTCACGAGTGTAATCTCTTATGCTAATAAAGTCCCGACCCTTAAAGTTCAATACTGCCCTATAAGAGTTTAATGCTTGAATAATTAAACGTTTTCCCTTGCCTCTAATGATAGGTAACTTAAAATATATTATACTAGTAGTGGAAAATAGATGGTGGGCGAAACTATTAGGATTGAGGAGCTAAGAATAAAAAAGATAGAGGAAGGCACAGTAATTGACCATATTCCTGCAGGGTATGCCCTTAGCGTTTTAAAGATTTTAAATATAAGCGGAAAAGAAGGTTTTACCGTTAGTATTGCTATGAACGTCCCAAGCAGGAAGTTAAAGAAAAAGGATATTGTAAAAATTGAAAAAAGAGAGTTGAAAGAGGAAGAAGTAAATAAAATAGCACTTATAGCACCAACAGCGACTATTAATATTATAAAAGATTATAAGGTTATCAAAAAAAGAAGAATTACATTACCAAGTGTCATTGAAAACATTTTAAAATGTATTAATCCAAGATGCATTACAAATAGTCCTAGAGAAAAGGTAACAACGAAATTTCTAGTTATAAACAATAAGCCAGTAAAGTTAAAATGCAAATATTGTGGTACAATACTTGAACTTGAAGACATAATAAGTCAATTCTAAATATATTGAAAAGTATTTAAATTTCTAGGTGTAAATCTCGTTAGATTAAAGGAGTGGCAATAATGGGGGAAATAGCAGAGAAGTTAAAGGATATATTATTGGCAGAGAGAAAAGCAGAGGAGATAATTATATCTGCGAAGAAGAAAGCGGAAGAGATCGTCCAGGAAGCGGAAAGAAAAGCGAAAAATATTCTTGAAAACTTAGATTTACTAGTAGAAAAAGAAATTGAAAAGTTAAAGAGGCAAAAACTTAAAGAAGCGCAACAACAAATAGAGCAAATAATTAATAGTGCAAAGAGGGAAATTGATGAAATCAAGAGAAAAACCGAAGAAAAAGTGGAAGGTCTCGTTAAGGAAATTGTATTGGAAATTTTAGGAGGAGAAGGTGTTGAGCAATAAAAAAGCGGAGTATATAATAGAAATGATTATAAGAGAAGCAGAAAATGAAGCAAAGAAAATTCTTTCTGAAGCAAAGAAGAAGGCAGAAAGAATAGTTAAAGATGCTGAGGAAAAACTGAAACGAAGCGTAGAGGAGCGAGTGAAGAAAACATTTGTAACTGTCACTGGAGAAGAAATTAGAAGAAAGGTTGCAGAAGCAAAACTTGAAGCTAAAAGGATGATTCTAAATGCAAAAGAAGAGGCAATAAAAAAGGTTCTTGATGCTACAATAGAGCAGTTAAAGAAAATTACTACAACGGAGGGTTATACAAAAATTCTTGAAAAATTGATTTATGAAGCTGGCGAAGCATTAGGCGGTGGAGAATTAATAGTCGAGTTAAGCAAAAAAGATGAAAAACTAAAGTTAGATTGGAAGAAGATAGCGAAGAAAATTGAAGAAGATACGGGAGTAAAAACCATAATAAAGAAGGTTAACACCAATCTGGATTGTATTGGTGGAGTTATTGTAAAAAGTGCTGATGGCAAAATCACTTTTGATAATACTTTTGAGGAAAAAATAAATCGTCTAGAAAGAAGACTGAGAGTAATAATAGCCCAAAAACTTTTCGGGGGATAATTATGAAAGTTGCACTCATCGGAGATTACGAAACAGTCATTGGATTTAAGCTTGCAGGATTAAGCAGAGCATACGCTATAGAAAATGAAGCCGAAGCTGAAAAATTAATGCGTAAACTTTCAAGAGACCCAGAAATAGCTATCATAATTGTGACGGAAGCCATCGCAAGTAAGATTAGAGGGGTCTTGAGAGAATTTTATGAGAAAACCAGACCAGTCATTGTTGAAATTCCAGATAAAAGAGGTCCTATACCCACACTTGAATTTGTTAAGGATTTAGTTAGAAGAACTGTTGGAGTTGAAATTATTTTAGGTTAAGGTGTGAGATATGGAGAGAGTTGGTGAAATTATTAAGGTTGCAGGCCCCGTCGTGGCAGCTAAGGGGCTTAGAGGAGCTAGAATGTATGAAGTTGCAAGAGTAGGAGAAGAAGGTCTCATAGGGGAAATAATTAGGTTACAAGAGGATATTGGAGTTATACAAGTTTATGAGGAAACTTCAGGGTTAAAGCCAGGTGACCCTGTCTATGCTACTGGAAGACCATTATCTGTAGAGCTTGGTCCAGGGATTATAGGACAAATTTATGATGGGATTCAGAGACCATTACCAGAAATACGTAGGATTACTGGAGATTTCGTTAGTAGAGGGGTTACTGCACCTGCATTATCAAGAAAGAAAAAATGGTATTTCATACCAAAAGTCAGAGTTGGAGATAAAGTTCAGGAAGGAAATATTCTCGGAGTTGTGCCGGAAACACCACTAGTGGAACATAGGGTTTTATTACCACCAGAAATTTCAGGTAAAATTATAGAAATTGTTGATGAGGGAGAGTATACAGTAGAGGACATCATAGCGAGAATTCAAACTGGATCGGAAATTGTTCCAGTAAAGATGATGCAAATTTGGCCAGTTCGAAAGCCAAGACCTTTCAAAGAAAAGCTTCCCCCAAATGAACCATTAATAACTGGACAAAGAATAATAGATGCATTATTCCCAATAGCGAAGGGAGGAACAGCTGCTATTCCTGGTGGATTTGGAACTGGAAAAACAGTCACGCAACATCAGCTTGCTAAGTGGAGCCATGCAGATGTAATAATCTATGTAGGATGTGGAGAAAGAGGAAATGAGATGACTGAAGTTCTGGAAAGATTTCCAGAGTTAAAGGATCCTAAATCAGGAAGACCTTTAATGGAAAGAACAATATTAATCGCAAATGTAAGTAACATGCCAGTAGCGGCCAGAGAGGCAAGCATCTATACAGGAATTACAATAGCAGAATACTTCAGAGATATGGGTTATGACGTGGCATTAATGGCTGATTCAACATCAAGGTGGGCTGAAGCCTTAAGGGAAATAAGTGGTAGACTGGAAGAAATGCCAGGAGAAGAAGGATTTCCACCATATCTAGGCGCAAGGTTATCTGAATTCTATGAAAGAGCAGGAAAAGTATTGACACTTGGCAGTGAAGAGAGGTATGGCTCGGTAAGTGTAATTGGAGCAGTATCGCCTCCTGGTGGAGATTTCTCTGAACCAGTTGTTCAATGTACCTTAAGAGTGGTTAAAGTTTTCTGGGCTCTTGACAAGGCTCTAGCTGAACGAAGACATTTCCCAGCTATAAACTGGTTGATAAGCTACTCGCTATACATGGATATACTTCAAGATTGGTATGCTAAACAGCTTGCACCAGACTGGCCCAAACTCAGAACAGAAGCAATGGCAATATTACAGAAAGAAGATGAATTAAAAGAGATAGTTAGATTAGTTGGACCTGATGCACTGCCAGAATCAGATAGAGAAATTTTAGAAGCTGCCAGAATGATCAGAGAGGATTTTCTAATGCAACATGCATATCATCCAATAGACTCATATTGTCCAATAGAAAAAACATATTTACTGTTAAAGGCGATATTACATTTCCATAACCAAGCTAGACGAGCATTAGAGAAAGGAGTGACATTATCAAAGATACTAGCATTACCAATAAAGGATGAAATTGCTAGATTGAAAATCGTACCACCAGATAAGTTTAAGGATGCATACAACTATATTGTCACAGAAACAAATAAGCAGATTGCTCGGTTAATTGAAGAAGTAGAGGAGGTTAGAGGGTAGATAGTATGTCATCTTCATCACTTAAAGCCCTAAAATATAGGACAGTGACTGAAGTTACAGGTCCATTACTAATAATCCAAGATGTAAAAGGGGTTGCTTATGGAGAGCTCGTAAAAATAGAAACACCAAGTGGTGAAATTAGAACAGGAACAGTACTAGAAACAGGATTAGGATATGCCATAATTCAAGTGTTTGAAGGTACAAGAGATTTAGACACCAGTAAAACCACAGTCAGATTTACTGGAGAAACAATGAAATTACCAGTTTCAGAAGATATGCTTGGAAGAATATTTAATGGAAGAGGAGAACCAATAGACGGTGGACCACCAATAATACCTGAGGACGAATTGGACATACATGGTGCTCCAATAAATCCAGCAGCTCGAGAATATCCTAAGGAATTCATTCAGACAGGAATTTCAGCAATAGACGGAATGAACACTTTAAGCCGAGGGCAAAAATTACCATTATTCACAGAGTCAGGTCTACCACATAATATTTTAACTGCTCAAATAGTCAGACAAGCAACCATTCCTGGAAAAGAAGAAGAATTCGCAATTGTATTTGCCGCGATGGGGATAACCACTGAAGAAGCAATATACTTTAGACAAGAATTCGAACGGACTGGTGCACTTGAAAGAGTAGTTATGTTCATTAATCTAGCAGAAGATCCAGCAATAGAAAGAATCATAACCCCACGACTAGCATTAACCACAGCAGAATACTTGGCATTTAAGAAAGATATACACATACTTGTAATATTAACTGACATGCTGAACTATGGTGAAGCATTAAGAGAAATAAGTGCAGCACGCGAAGAAGTGCCAGGACGTAGAGGATTCCCGGGATATTTGTACACGGATCTAGCAACAAATTATGAAAGATGTGGAAGAATAATCGGTAAGAAAGGAAGTATAACACTAATACCTATAGTTACAATGCCAGGAGGAGATGTAACCCACCCAGTTGTAGACCTTACAGGATACATTACAGAAGGACAAATCTATCTTGATCGTGCACTTTACAGGAAAGGCATCTACCCGCCCATAAATGTATTGCCATCACTGTCCCGTTTAATGAAGGAAGCTACAAGATACACACGAAAGGACCACCATCCTCTAAGTGATCAATTATACTATTGCTATGCAGAAGGAGTAGAATTAAGAGGACTAGTAGCAGTCGTAGGTGAAGAAGCATTAACAGAAAGAGATAGAAAATATCTAGAATTTGCAGATGCCTTTGAAAGAAGATTTATTGCACAAGGAGTTTACGAAAACAGAGACCTAGAAACCACCCTGCGAATCGGATGGGACCTTCTATGTGAATACATACCTGAATCAGAATGGAAACGATTAGATCCAGACATTATAAAGCAATATTGCCCTGTGTATTCTAAAACTTCTTAGGTTTCTTTAATTTCACATATATTTTCTCTAGATATACGTACATTAGTTATTTAGAGAGATATGTTTTTGAGTATTAAAAACAAGGATAATATAAGTTATTCAGGGGCCGTAGTCTAGCTTGGTCTAGGACGTCGCCCTCGGGCGGCGAAGATCGTGGGTTCAAATCCCACCGGCCCCACTTCAACTTCCTCTAGAAACTTGAAGACAAACTCATAAACACTGATTTCCTGCAATAATTTTGCTAAAACATTGTCTGAAATGTTTCTTTCTCCTTTTCTAAGCATGTAGAGGTAGCTTGGGCTGATTTCAAGCTTCCTATAGCTTATTCTACCCTCAAGATATCTGAGAAGTCTACGCCGCAGATCTTGATCGAAAAATTCAAACAAGTTTTTTGTGAAATCATTTACATCAACTCTTTTTACAAATCAACCTAACATATGGCTTTAATTTCTAATAACAGTTCTGATCAATGAAATGATGATCTTCTGCTTCCATAGGGATGCTATAAAATTGAAAATTTGATGATAAAAAATGGGTATATAAATTATTGGGGAAGAGGCGTTCTCTTCCCTGTGAGGTGTTTTTATGAGTAAATTTTCATGCGAGTTTGAGAAGATTTTATCGTTGATACAAAATATTCCGATAAACAAGAATGGAGAAATAGTTGAAGAGTTTGAAGAGGGAGATAAGCTTGGATCATCAATACTGGACCATAAATACTATATGTCGTATTTCTCGGTTGAAGGTGAAAGTTTAAGTGAAGTTAAAGAGAGAATTGACAAGGCATTCTCCATAATGAAAGAGCCTAAAATCTCCTTTAGAGACATCATTAAATTTGCAGTAAACTACATGAAAAATTATGATGGCTTCATTGAGGTCGGTGATTGGCTTTATGGTAGGGCCATGATGATATCCGGCTATTATCCAGCGACTTTCTTGACACACATTTATTTTTTGAAAATGCCTTTCGCCTCGGTATAATCAACTGGATCTCTATAGAATCCTCTTAGTGATGACTAAAACGACCCATTATGTTATGGCGACAACGATTGTTTTAATTTCATGAAGTTGCTGGGTCTTGCCTCAATGCCAGCAAGCGCACCATCTTATGGTGATCTTTTCGGCCTTGAATTTAAGAGAAGAATAAATTATGATCAACTACTCAATAAACAGAGAAACTTAGTAATTGGTAGAGAAAATTATAACTTATCCAGCCAATTGAAGTATTAACTAGAGCTTATCTTTCAAAATTTTTGAGGTAGATATATGTATTTTTCTAAAAATTGAGTATAAGTCTAGGTCTTATTCGTAGTACCAGTCATAGTATACAGTTGGATTTCCTTGAGGATTGTGTACTGAGTGCCCATAATAGGCTGGGTAAAACCAAGTATAACTAGTATCCCAAGCTGGCGTATCATAATAACGGTGATATCGCCCTAGATTTTCATTCCAGTTCCACAGTCCTACACCAATATAAGTTCCCCCACTTGAACTACTCACAACATTCCAATATGTAGCACTCTCGAAAACAGAAACACCTTGAATATAGTAATTTCCATGTACCGCTCCATAGCCACCGGATAGTGTCACCTCGTAATGATATTGCCAAAGTGGTGTTGTATTATCACTAGGACTTTTTGGACCCCAATCAACTATTGATGCAATGAGTATTTTATGAGCTTTGATTTCATAAGTAGGTTGTCCTCCTCTGTCTGTTATCCATCTTGTGTCTGCCTCAATTATTTTGAATATGATTGCAAATAAGTGATCTGGATATTTCTTTTCTATAAGCATTGCAATTTCATTGAGTACACTTGCATCCACCACTTTCCCTATATACTTATTAATCTCTTCATCTGGAAAAGGCTTTGGATATTCACTTGCACAAACCCACTGAAAACTTATACAAGAGAAAAACAGAATTAAAAACGCTATTATTAGGAGTTTCTTAGAAATTCTCAACCTTAACATTATCACACACCTCTAAATATACCAAATAATTGAAAAAGCATTTAAAAATTGCTTGAAATACATTTCAACCCATAAAATAATATAAATTTGCAGTGTAAGATTTCATGTAGAAGCATTTTTAATGATTGTGATTTAGTCGCAGTGCTTTTGCATTTAGGTTTCCAGTTACTTTGTATTTTGTCAGTATGATTTGTATTAATCCACATAGACCAATTAAATATATGCCGATGTCAGGTTGATAGGGAAAATATCGTATAGGTTCAGGAGAAGGATAACTCTTTAGAACTACACTTTTCACCACTATGGAAATAAGTATTTCAACTATATGTTAATGATTTGCAAAAATTGGAAAAATACACAATAAAATTTTCCAATAATTTGCGGAAAATTAATGAATCACAATATATTATTCATTATTTTAGTAGTTTTAAGAGGAAATTTTAATAGTCTAGATTGCTTAATATTATTGATTTAGTCTTAAAATTAATGAGGATATGAACTTGTTGAAGTTTTAGGAAGGATGAAT
>JANZKD010000006.1 GCA_025061245.1 Candidatus Culexmicrobium profundum | reverse complement strand
CTATTACTCTTTGCAGGACTCTTAATTCTTATTGGAGTATGGACGTTAATATATGGTATGGTTCTAGGTAAAGATTTAACTTTCTGGCTTTCTAATGGTGCATTTATAACGTTGATTTCCTTAGCTTTCTTTACATATAAATATACTCTTAATATTGGGATTGCAGTGGCAGTAGTAATGGTCGGTATTGGTATACTAATTGTATCCTTTATATTCAGAAAATCTTCTACTTAGACTAGATTTAATCGTTGATTGAATTGCTTATATTTCATTCTTTACTTTTTCAACAACCTTCCATATCTCTTCGGGTATGTATTCTTTACCTAGTATTAGACTTAAAATAAGGCTTTTAAATGATAGTTTTATTCGAAATCCACATGCAAATGCGTGACCACCTCCACCATAATGTAGCGCTATTGGAAGTAAATTTACCTTTGAATTTTTTCGGCAATAAAGTGAAATTGCATTCATCTTTCTTATTACAACCGTGAAGTCTACATTTAACTTCTCTGCAACTTTTCCAGCTATCCAACTTTTAGGATAGTTTATTCCTCTTAAATTTATTATAGTGAATTTTTTACCACTCTTAGTTTCCAGTATCTTGCTCTTGTCTATTATTTTTTGGATTATTAAATCGATTTTTAATAAATGTTTTTTAAATGTTTCCTCAATTTCCTTATCCCAAAAGATTCCTTGAACAAATTTATTCATTAGATATTTTCTCCATTTAGAATTGGTGAAGAGGAGTATTCTATATGCAATTGTCTCCTTAAAATTGTCGCTTAAAGTATCAGCGTCATCTCCAAATTTCATAATTTTCAGAGAAACTTCATCGTCATGCATATATTCTTGAAATATCAACCTAGATGTACTTGGAGCCTTGTCTACAATTATCTTTGAAACTTCACTTGAGATCTTGTCTTTAAATTCTCTTCTCCATTCATGGTGATCTATCCATTCAATATTATTGCCTCCACTTTTCAGCCTAAGTATCGCTCTTAAGATTTTCTCTTCTTCACTGATGTTGGGAGAAATATCGCATATGAATATTCTTGCATTTTTAATTTTTAATGATTCTAAAATTTTCGGTAAACTTGTTGGGCCTGAAAAAATAGTCATAAACTTATCTTCATGTAGTTTATGTTTTATATAGCGAATTAATATTGATGCGCATGCAACTCCATCAGTATCGCGGTGTGTGATAATTAATATTCTGGGTTTTCTTAGGTAAATTGCTAGTTTTGTAATTATCTTTCTTAGTTTTAACATTTTATATTTACACCCTTTTATGTTTGAATAGTTGTTATTTTTTCCTATTACTATTTCTTATTTCATTAGTTTTATAGTTGAATATCATGATTTCATGTTAGCTTTTTAGCAAAATTTAAATTTTCTCTTGCTCATTTTATAGCGGTGACTTCTTTGATGGTTGAGCCTAGAAAACTTGGTCTAATACTTTTTATTATAGGCTTAGTATTGCTATTGATTTCCTTTGGTATGGCATATAATGCGTATGTTTACAGTGAAGTGTCTATTGGTATTGGCGGTGACATTCTGGAAGTCTTTACAGCGCTGTTACGAGTTATTGCTATGCTCCTACCTAAAATCATATGGATAGCCATTATGGTGGCTATTGGAAGTTTAATTTTATCTAAGGGTATAAGTTTAATGACTGCTAAACCTGTTGAAGAGGAAGAGCTTGCGGAGACCATCAGTGGGGAGCAAGTATGATTAGTTCAGCATTGAGAACTATTTCATCTCTTCTAATCTTGATTTCTCTAGGCATTACTGTTTTTACCCTATATTTTATGGCTAATGACTTGTCTTCAATGGGTATCTCCTTAACTATTAAAGACTTAGAAGTTTCTGATAGCAGTTTACATTTCAATTTAATTTTAAACTTCTCTTATAGTGGATTATATCCTGTATATGATTTTCAAGTGAAAATGAATGTAGATTTCAATCAATTTTATTCTCAATCCACGGTCTTGCAGAAGGGATTAAATGTAATTAGTATCCCTTCAAATATCAATTTACATTCCATTGGAAAGAATGTAACTGCAACAATGACAATAAGTGGAGTATATGCAAGAATAATGCCAGTTACAGTTACTGTCCCTTCTAAAGATTATTTGAGAATTGATATCTTTCCTGGGCCAATTGATGTGATTATTAATGACTATAATACATCACACGCTGTAGTTATAAGCCGCATGGTTTCTATTGCCAAAATTAATGTTGATGTAGTTGTTGTTTTAATGGCTGATAATAAGGAAATTGATAGAAAAATATTATCTCCCCCAATAGAAGCTGGTGATGTAGTTGTATTAACTTGGTATGTGAAATATGAAGATTTAGATAGGCTAAGCAGTATAGAGCTATATTTATCCTCTACCGAAGGGCTAATTAAAATTTATAGCTGGAGGGTGCAGAAATGAGTGAACGATTCTACGTTAAGTATTCAGTAATAATTAAGAGATTAATATCGGGTGTTTTCTCTGGAGTTTTCAATTACATCTTATACTTTATTATTCCAAGTTACATCTATCTACTTTTAACGAAAGTCTTACCTATGGTTCATCCTGAATTAAGTGAACCACTACCCTACATACCTTCACCAACTATTGAGATAATGCCTCTAGTAACATTTATCATACTTTGTTGTATCTCTTCTCTTCTGGCTGATTCATGGCTAGGTTTTATAGTTGGGCGAGGCGTATCTTCATATTTCATGGCATATGCACTAATTCTTCTAAATTTTGGTAGAATTTCCGCTCAATATCAAGGAATAAGTATTTCTCTAGATTTCTCAATACTTGTTGCTATATGGTTCTGTGCATTTATACTGGACTCAGTGGCTAGAGCTTTTGATCTAATTGAGCGTGAGGTCGGCTTTCTTCCTACCTTCTGAAACCCCTGCTAAGTCTCCTTGCAGCTGCTATCGCTGTACCAAAAACACCTATTATAATTAGTACGATTCCTGCGTCAACATCTGCAGCCAATAGAATGCCTCCAAAAACTGCAGTTAAAGTTCCAATTATTAGGAGAAATTTAAATTCTTCTCCTCCACTTCTCCTCATCTTAATCTCCAAAAGGATTTGTTAATATGTTATATTCATAGTTTTTCCTTTTCTTTTAAAGTTGTAACAATTTTCTTCATTATTTCATATATTTTTCTCAATGCATTTAGGTCATCATAGCAATGTTCTTCTATAAGTTTTAATGCTTCTCTATCTCCTGAAATGGCTTCCATATATATTGGGGGCATATCTCTTCCCTTTAACTCTATTTTTTTAGGTATGTTGAAGAATTTTGCCACTGAATCTAGACTATAATCTCCTAGTCTTAGCACTTTTTTAGCATATGCACATAGATCAATGTGTTCTTTTAATAGTATAATTGATGGATCTAAGTTGTGTACAAGACATCTCGAAATAATCATTGGAATGTCAAATCCTTCACCATACCATGTCACAATGGTGTCGATATCTGAAACGGAATCTAAAAGCTTTGATAAAATTTCTTTTTCACCTTTTATTACGCTACCCTTTAAAAATTCATGAATCCATGATCCATCCTCAAACATTAGCCCGAAGCCAACTATAAATCCACTTTCAGCTGTTAAACTTGTTGATTCAATGTCTAAAAATGCAATCTTCACCTTCATCCTCCATAAATACTTTAATCATTGTTTACTCTTAACTTTTTAGTTGAAGGTAAATAATATTTGAAGCTATTTCTCATCATAGTTTAAAATCGTATTTGTAGAACTCTAGTTTAATGTACATTGTATGATTATTGCTGATTAAATTTATGATGTTTCTTTCATTTGCTTTGCTTAGTGCTTGTTATTGTTAATGTCATATTTCGTGGTCAAAATAGTCTTGAATTTTATTTTTAATGGAATCTTTTCTTTTGTAGTGTTCTTTGATGAATCTGATTAATGCATTGTATAATTTTTCTTTACATACACCGCATATTAATTCTCCTGAAACACATTTCATTTTATGTTCAAGTGCTTCCTTTACATCTTTAAATTCATAGACCATTAACCATTCATATACAACGCATTTTTCAGGTTCTCCTCCTAATTCTCTCTGCTCTTTTATGGTTGCTCTTCCACCTGTAAATGCATTCCAAACTTTTCTTTTAATGGTTTCTGGAGAGTCATTTATGAATATACATGTTTCAGGTTGCGATGCTGACATAGGTTCTCCGGTTAGCCCCCTCAAGTACCTAGCATATATTGATGCAGGCTTAAACACTTTTATTTTCGCTGCAATATCTCTTGTCAATCTCATATAGGGGTCTTGATCCATTCCTATGGGGACGACCACTGGATAATTATATTTTATTGTTGGCATTAGAATGTGGGCTGCTTGAACTGCAGAGTAGAAAACTACTCCTGGATTAACACTATCTGTTAATCCAAATGCTGCCTTCACAGTACTATATGTTAAGTGTCTGGATAATTCCAGGGATATTTTATAAACCCATTTAGTTTGAGATGAAACATACATATGCGTCTTTTCTGGATTGTATCCTAATGCTGCAATATCTAGTGCATTATCTATAGCGTATTTGTAAGCTTCTTCCAATGTTTTAACTTTGTTGAATACGTATTTTTCATCATCTGATAATGGAATGTAAACTTCTGCATCGAGTTCTGACTGCAGCCATCTAATGAAGTCGAATATTATTAAATGTCCTAGATGAATATAGTTTGATGGTCCTCTTCCTGATACAATGGCTACTTGTCCTCCTCTCTTAAATATCTCTAAATACTTGTCAAAGTCTCTGTGAGCAAAGAAAAATCCCATTTCAATAAGCTTATGTCTAGTTTTCAGTATTTCTAAAATTTTTGGAGAAAACCTTTTTGCTCCAAATTCCTTTATCAATTTATCATAGTCTGCTTGTTTTTCTAATAGTTTTATTTCACCAAACATGACCACCCATGAGCTGGGCACCTCATAGCTATTATGAGGTTATGCCTCTTAAATTTATCGTTTTATTCAACTTTAAATAATTTGAAATTACTAGAAGTATGTGGTGTCTCTATGGTGAAAATAGTGCATAAGCCAATTAAGGAAATAGTAATTTCTGAATGTGTCTTTTATCCAAGTATAGATGTTCTAGTAGAAAATTTAAAAGTTTTAATGAAGCTGGGTCAAACTAGACTATTAATGTGGGCGGAAGGAATACTATTTACTCATTCATCTCTTCCTCCAACTACGGATAGAGTAGTAGATGAACTATTGAATGGACGTATTTTTTGGCTGTCGCTTTCATACACACTAATGCCAGAATACAAGCCAATAATCAAGGTGAATGCACTTGAAATTCCAATAATAAATGTTACTTTTAACCCAATTCTTAGAGAAGTTGCTAGGTGGCTGAAGGAGCGCAGTCAAAGTAGAGTTTAATTCGATGTTTTTTCGATGATAGTTACCTTTATTCTTTACCATAATCTCAATTAGATGTGGTGATTTGATGAGTAAAAATATAAAGCTCTCCTCTCTCCCCCTCCTAATAATTATTCTTCTCTTCTCAGTATCATTAACTGGTAATGTACTTGGCAATAGCTATAGAGTAGTTGACTTAGAGAAGATTAAACGTATTGAAACTGATACTATTACAATAATATTTCCTAGAGATGGTAGAAAGCCAACTTTCATATGATGGTATACAAATGACAACTCCACGGTTCATGTTGTTCACTTTAATGGTTTAATTGAACATGTAATGCTTCATAGGATTGAGCATTTTAAATGGAATTGCACAGTAAACCCGCAAAATATCTACTCAATTCTAGTATCATCTAAAATTCATGACTTACAAAGTAAAATTAAAGCATTTGTCTCTGCTAATATGCAATGCCTTTCAATTTTAAGTAAAATTAAATTTTTAACTTTAACCATTAATATGCCAAATATTTCAAAGGACCAAGTTATTTCTCAAATATACTGAATGTTCTTGAAAACTTAATTGACTATTTAAGGCAGCTTGGTTTTAATGGTCTAGCTGATGAGCTAGAATCAATTTCCAGTGAAATTGAGCAATTAATTCAACAATTAACATCATCTCAGATGACTAATCAATTGAAACAGAAGACCATGAGCATTCTAGATGACTTGAAATCATTAATATTGAAAATTGTACGTGAAAGTATTGAAAATAGACTAAAAAATTGAATGAAACACTGAGAGAAATAGAATTTCTACCTAGAGAATGGGCAACTAAATGGCATCCTCCATTTCTATCATTTGATTCATGTAAATGGGAATTAAGTGAGATTGAAGAAATATTAGATGAAACTGGTAAATCTATTGGATTAACCTTTAGCTTTAAATTGATTAAAGCTCCCCCTCAATTTCACTTTGCTGAAAACAATATTGTTATTGAGTGCAGATTATACTTTATTCCTGTAGCGGAGAAAATTGAAACAAATAATGGAACAGTAACCTATGTTGTTAATAAAGCAGAATTAAAAATGGATTTAATAATTAAAAACTGGGAATGGAATATTAAGTATGGAATCACATTAGATTCAAGGCTGGCAGAGCTTAACCTAAGTAGCCTTCCATTTAGACCATCATTGTCTCTCTGGATTAAAATGGCTTCATTTAATCTGAAGAAGGCAAGAATAAGCCTATTGCCTCTTCTTAGTGCTATAGATACTTCAGCATCCTTAACTTCTAACTTTATGGTTCAAGTTCAAGAAATGATGAAAATTAAACCAATAGTTAATGATACTGATGCAAATCCGCTTACAGTTAAACCAGCTATAACTGTTAGGGGGTCGATTATGAGGATTAAACCCATTAAATTTAAGATGTTGACTGATGAAGGTTTGATAGCTGGATTCTTTAAATTTATACCTAATGCAACAGTAGCGTATCCTGATGGAAATATAGTAATAGTTCCAGTGAAGGCTGCCTATATGAAGAGTTCAGGCTGTGTAATGCTGTTTCTATCTTATCCTTACTTTGATGGAGGATTATTAAAGCATGATCCAAGTATAGGTGTTGATATTGAAGCTGAGGAATCACCTGAATATAATGTTATACTGCCACCAAAGACTGGTAAAATTATTGTTGAATCAACTAAAATTTCAGTTCCAATTGATGGTTACTCATTAATTATAGCTGCGGTTGGATTAACAATTGTTTCAGTGCTCCTCTTAAAATACAAGAGGAAACAATAATTTCATTAACTAAAATTACTTCATAACTCTATAGTTAATTTAAGGAGCGTTAAGAAGCCCTGTACGCAGGGAGATTCTAATATTACTAAGAAATGGTGAGATGAGCATAGGGGAGTTAGCGAGAGCCCTTGGCTTAGCTGCTGGAACAGTATATTATCATTTAAGTCTCCTTGAAGGATTAGTTGCAAGAGATGAGGAATCAAAGAAGTTTTATTTGACTGATGAAGGCTTAACAGTTGCTTCTGAAATAATTCTTGGAGAGCGTTTTCCTAAAGGCATCTACATTTTATTTAGCAATAGATTATTATCCTTTTCACTGGCTATAATATCCATTGTCTTAGGCAGTATTGGATGCAATTTTATAAAGCTAAAATTATTTGGTTTTATATATACCACGCTTGGAGATTGGTTCTATTTTCCATTAAATCTTACAGTCATATACATTGGATTAGAGTTATTATCATCAATTTTTAGTGGATCAAAAATTCTTGATTTAAATCTCCTCCTAGGCGTATGTATTTCTTTTCTTCCACTGGCGTTCTTCCCTTTTCTCAGAATTGTTTTGGGAGAAATTGCGAAATGGATTCTACCTTTCTTAATAATAGCTTCCGCCTCCCTTTTAATCTTAACATTCTCATTTACACGAGGAGTTAAAATTGAACACTCAATATTAATTGTGAATGCTATTCTCTACTTTAATTTGCTAATAGTATTTTTGCCTAGTATGTTATGAAATACTAATGCTTTTTTTATCATTAAATATGATTATTCAATGTTATTGACAAATATTTCACTTAAAGTTTCTATTTTGCCTTTAAGATTAAATTTTCCTGCACTTTTGCGATGAAAATCATCTAATATTTTGAGGACTACTTTATAGTATTCTGGTAGTATATACTTGACGTAATTGCTTAGTTTTCTTTGGATATTTTCATTAATCTTAGCTAATGGTAATGCACACATTGCTACTTTTAGTATTGAAGCTATGGCTAAGGCTTTTGCTTTTATATTTAATTTACTCAGCGTATATTCTTCTTTTTCTTCTAGGGTGGGTGTTAGTAGGTATTTAATAAATTCAATCTGATTATCGGTAAAGTTTTGTTTTAATAGGAAATCGGTGACTTCATAATCTTTCACTGCAATTGAAAGTAAATAGGCTATTTTTGATGCTGTTTCTTCATCGAATTTCTCTCTTAAAATTCTAGGATACGTGAAAATGTAATAACTTATTTCTCCATGCAAAATGGAATGTGCAGTTTCATGTAATAGTGCTCCCTCAAATACTTTTTCAGGTAATTCATATAGAATGTCGATGGAAACCATTATTCTTGGAATACCTGTCCATGCGTCATGTAGAGCATAGTATTTTTCAATTTCCCAGAAAGATGCTTTACCCATCTCATTACTTATATAGTTTAGAAAGCTAATCATTTGCTTTCTATTTTCGAAGATGTATAGGTCGATAACTGAAGGCTTCCTATCTGATTTATTGTAACATCTATGGATCACTTCTAAAACTCGTTTTACGTCTTCTTCTTTGATTTTACCAAACTTTTTAATTAGGATCCTATAATCAGTCATTGTTATACTATTATTCCATAATCCATACTTAAAGTTAAATTAATTAATCTAGACTAATTCGATTATTTATTGTGATTTACAATGCATGTGGAGGTGTTCTCCCCCTCGGCTATCTCTAGTTTCTTTGCTTCACATATTGTTAAAGATCCATTGAAGTGTGGTGCTTATGGTGGAGGTTTTACAATTAATCGTGGTGTATATGTTAGTTTAGAAGTAGATTTTAATGTTGATGAAATTATGATTGAAAATTATATAAACAATGTGAAGATTGATTCATTTATTTTGAGGAAGATTATAGATTTAATTTTGCCTAAAGATTTAGGTCCATACAAAATTGTTGTGAGACAGAGGATTGAAGTTCCTATTGAATGTGGCTTTGGAACTAGTGGGGCAAGTGCTTTAGCTCTTTCATTTGCATTGGCAAAGGCTTTCAATTTGAAGATGACTTATCTTCAGATTGCAAGAATTGCTCATATGGCTGATCTGGAATGTAAAACTGGTCTTGGAACTGTAGCTGGAATTATAGCTGGAGGATTTAGATTAGCATTAAAACCTGGAGCACCTGGCATAGGTGTTGTGGATAGAATTCCTATTTGTGAGGATGAATACTTTATTATAGCTGCAGCCTTCGGCTCAATATCCACTAGGAACGTGTTAAGTAGCAGGCAGAAGCTCAAATATATAAACAAGCTTGGAAAGCAAACTTTAAGAGATATTTTAAAAGATGTTTCACCAGAAAACTTCATGAAGTGTTGTAAAATTTTTGCATTTAAATCAGGTTTTATGACTAGCAGAGTTAAAAAAGTTATTGAAGCAGTCGAGAAGGCTGGAGCAATTGGAGCTACTCAAAATATGATAGGTGAAGCCGTACATGCCCTCGTTGACAAAAATAATTTTGATAGTGTTTTCAATGCATTTAAGCGCTTCTTTAATGAAGAAAACATAATTGTCGCTAAATTGGATGTTGTGGGTCCCCGTTATATTTCAAGTAGTAATCACTAGAGTTTATAAGTTAAAATTGAATACAAATAATTGAAACTATAATCCTCTACAGCACCTTACTTGAATTTATTGATGATTGGAGGATTATAATTGTTAAATACAATGTATACCCCACTGCAAGTAAGTGTAAGCAAGGGATGCACTCTAATAATTGAAGGGCCATCAAAAGCTAAGATAAAGTCTGGTGAAGTCGAAATCTTTGGAGCCATATTTAAGAGAGGAGCTGAAGTTGAGATTGATCCACATAAAGCGCTACCATTATATTGTTTAAAGAAAAGTACAATTGAAGTTTTCAATGGTAAAGTTTCACTTATAGCGAGCGACACTATTCCAAACGACTGGAGGGACCTTGTAGGTAAGATTTCATTGAAGAAAGGAAACTGCACTAAAATAATTGTTCTCGGCGGACTAGATGTGGGTAAAACTGGATTGATAACCTTTCTAGCCAACAAATTTTTCCTTAAAGGTTTAAAAATTGGAGTTATTGATGCAGATGTAGGGCAGAGTGATATTGGTCCTCCAACAACTATAGGATTAGGTGTAATTGAAAAGCCCATTGCCTCCTTAAATCAAGCCAGACTGATAGATGCTGTTTTTATTGGTTCTACATCTCCTTCAGGTTTACTTCACCGAGTTTTTGCAGCTATTCTACAATTGCTACATATTGCAATTACTAGGGAAAAATGCGATGTAATCTTAATTGACACGACTGGATGGATTACTGGGCGAGGCAGAGATTTTAAAATTTTCAAGATAACCACGATCCATCCAGACTATATTATCGGTATACAGAGAAGAGATGAACTTGAACCTATTCTTAAATGGGCTGAGAAAAACTATCAAGTATATCGTATCGAAGCAGCAAGGCATGTTAAGGCTAGAAGTAGAGATGAAAGAAGATCCATTAGAGAATACATATATAAGCGATGGTTTAGTGGAGCTATAGTTAAGGAGATTGACTTTAATAAAGTTACTACGATTGGAACAATAATATTAACTGGTAGCCAGATACCTCAAACGTGCTTTGAATATTTATCAAAGCTTATGGATGCAACTGTGATTTATGGTGAAAAAAGTTCAGATACGCTTCTCCTCATAGTTAATGAGGATAAGTCGATAAATGAAAATGTGAAGAATAAGTTGGCTAAAATCTTTAATGTTAAGCAAGTATATATTCATACAAAATCTTTATTTAGAAATCTTATAGTGGCTTTTCAAAGTAAAGAAAGATTCTTAGATGATTTGGGGATAATAGTTGATGTTGATTTTAAATCTCAGAAATTTAAAGTGTTAACTAAAGCTAATTTCAATGATAATGTAATAATGTATTTTGGTCAGCTTAAAATTAATGTAGATACTTTTAAGGAGGAAGATTGGATTCGGCTATCCTCCATATAGTTATGAGCATGTTGTATGATTGTCTCCCTAATTGATATTCAAATGATATCTAGTAACTTATATTTCTTAGATAGCTTAGAGATTTTGTTAGGTCTTTAGGGGTGAGATTGTTGGGTACTAGGAAAATTTTTCTTGATGACTCCTATGTTAAAGAGTTTTTTGCTAAGGTTCTTGACATAAGGCAGTCTAATGGGAAAACTACATTAATTCTTGATGAAACAGCATTTCATCCAATTGGTGGCGGACAACCTCAAGATACTGGAATCATATTGGGGGAGAAAGGTAAATTATTAGTTGAAGATGTATACGAAGATGAGTTTGGAAATGTAATTCATCAAGGAGTTCTTGAGGGTTCTATAAGCATAGGTGAAAGAGTCAAGGGCATAATTGACTGGGAGCGCCGCCATAAATTAATGAGAGTGCATACGGCAGCTCATCTGCTAATTCAAGCGGTTAGAGCATATTTTAACTCACCTATAAAATGTGTAAGTGCTGGTAAAAGTGTGAAGGGTGGTAGATTAGATTTTAAAGCACCAATAAAAAGGGAGATGCTTCCTGAAATAGAGAATATTGCAAATAAAATTGTAAGTGAAGATAGGAGAATAATTATAAAGTATATGTCGCCAGAGAGAGCAAATGAATATTTAAGACAATATAATGAAAGCTTAGAGCTATATGCTAGGAAACATGAATTAGAGGAGAAAATTCGAATAATTGAAATTGAAAATTGGATTGCAATTCCATGTGGAGGCACGCATGTCAAAAGAACAGGTGAAATTGGAAGGATAAGGCTTCTCAAGAGAGCTAGTAAAGGTAGAGGTATTGTACGGATAGAATATACTGTTGAGCCATAATGTTTACATTCATTATCCTTCTCTGTGCTTGTAGCTCTCCAATTTGATGTTACTATTGATAGTTAGATTTTCAGTTTTATGGTTTTTCTCATAATTTGGAGTGCAATGTGTACTTCTGGATTATAATATTTTGTTTTTATTTTTCTGTTTTTGAATCTTTTTTCAAGTTCACTTTTTTCTATTTCCATTATATTATATTGATCTGATGCAGAGACAAATCCCCATCTATTACAAAATGATGGTACATATATGTAATAGTAATCTACTATTCTGAATACTCTTTTTAAGTCAAAGTATATTTTTTCTAGGGCGCCTTTATGTTGTTCTAATCCCAATGCCTGAGTTATGAAGATTCCTTTGTCGTTTAATATATCTCTTATCGCCTTGTAAAATTCCACTTTGTATAGTGGGACTGATGGACCAATGTCATCGGTTGCATCCATGAAAATTACATCATATTTCTCGGTTGTATTATTGACGTACTTTACTCCGTCTTCAATTAAAATTTTAGCTCTTGGATCATCGAATGCATTTTGTGGTATGAATGACAAATATTTCTTAACTGCCTTAATTACTTCTTCATCTATTTCTACTAGTACTGCTTTTTCAACTGTAGGGTGTTTTAATACTTCTCTTAGTACTCCTCCATCTCCGCCACCAATTATCAATATTTTTTTCGGATTTGGATGACTTAGCATTGCTGGATGTACGAAGATTTCATGATATATGTACTCGTCACTTTCAGATAGTTGTGTGCTGTGGTCTAAATATAGACCTAAGCCATAATCGTAGCTTTCAATTACTTCAATTAATTGATATTTAGATTTCTTTGTGAAGTAGACTTTCTTTATTTTTGTTAAAGTAAGCGTATGTTTAGCTAATGGTTCAACATAGAATTTTTCTCCATTTAGTTCTATGATCCCTTTTTCCATTTTCATCATTAATTTATTGTCTTTTCACCATTATAATGATTGTCACAGATTTCAGGTTATAATAAAAATTGAGTTTACGTTATTTTAAAATAAACCACTCTCCGTTTTTCATAACTAGTTTTCCATCAAAGTATACTTCTCCATTTTCACGTAGATCTTTAATCATGTCCCAATGTATTGCTGATTCATTTTTGCTTAATGTTTCCTTATAGCCTCTGCCAAGAGCTAAGTGTATGGTTCCTCCTATTTTTTCATCAAAGAGTATATTTTTGACCGATCTTGTGATGTTATAGTTTAAACCTATTCCAAACTCCCCTATTCTTCTTGCTCCCTCATCAGTGTTTAGCATTTCTTCGAGGAATTTTTGATTTTTAGATGCTTTTGCTTCAACTACCTTTCCATTTTCAAATTTTAGCATTATGTCTTCAACTACGTTTCCAAATCTAACGGCGGGTATTTCATATTTTATGTAGCCATTTACGCTATCTTCAACTACACTGGTGTATACTTCACCATCAGGCATGTTTTTCTTGCCATCGGCTACAAGAGCATTTCTACCTTTAATGCTGAACGTTAAATCAGTTTCATTGCCTATTATCCTGACTTTATCAGTGGCATCAAGTAATTTTTTAATTTTCCATAATTTCTTCGACATTTCTTTCCAATCTATTAGACATGAGTTGAATACGAAGTCTTCAAATTCTGGTAGGGACATTTCAGCCTCTTGTGCAAGTGCATTCGTTGGATAATAGAAGACAACCCATCTTGTTTTCTCTACTCTCCAATCTCTTATTGGCTTTAAGGTTTTCAGTCGTTCACTAAGTCTTTTTGGGTTGACATTAATGAATTCCCTTAAATTAGTTGGGGCTCTAATTGCAAAATAAACGTCTGTATGCTTTATTTCAAAGTATTCATGTTCAGGAAACCATTCTAATTGTTTCTTGCTTGCATATTTATAGAAAATATAATCTTGATTTGGTAATGTTATTTTGATCCATGGATGCGCTCCTCTTAAAATTGAAAGTTTATAAATTTCTAGGGCTAAATCTTTTGCTTCGAGATCAGCTCTAATTAATACTCGGTCACCTTTCTTTACTTCAGTTGAATAATCTACAAGTATTTCAGCTAATTTTCTAATTCTTTCATCAACCATTCTTTCACCATCCTATTACTTTAAAGGACAAGCTAAATATTTCTCTGTCCAACTATAAAGTTTACTTAAATTAGTCAGATACATCGTATAAGAAGGGCTATAAGTTTTAAATTGCAAACTAATAAGGGACCATGAAAATTTCAAAAATTGAGTTATTCATGGTTGCTGTGCAGGGATTGATTTATCTTGCATCTATTATTTTAGATTTACATTCTATAGCTTTTATTGTAGGTTTCATTTTCGGAGTCTGGCTTATCACTAGGGGAAGTGAAATAGCAGTTGATGGTTTGAAGAGTATTTCAATTTACTTAGGTTTAAGTGAATATATTGCTGGTGTAATCTCTAGTTTAGCTTCAAATCTACCTGAATTGGCACTGTCTTCAATAATGATTTTTGAGGGGTTAGCTCAAGGATCGGAGGCTTTAATTGAGATTGCAATTTTAAGCGTTATAGCTGCTTCAGGCTTTAACATACTTTTGCTGGGTTTATTAATAATCCTACTTAGTTGGAGGAAGGGCGCTATAAGGATTCCTTATAGTGCAATTGCACATGAAAGTGATTTAATTAGGATGACTATTGTAGTTTGTTTATTGATATTTGTTTTAGGTATTATTGAGGGTGGAAAGGGGTTTTTGCCTAAAGAGATTGGATTTTTCCTGATATTGATTTATGCTGCTTACATGGTCTTTATACTTAGAGGTGAGCAAGAAAAATTAGAATCTAGCTCACTGGAGTTATCTCGTAAAAAAGCCGTAATTTTGTTAGTACTTGGTTTTATTTCAATATTTATTGGTGGGGAAATATTAACTGAATCTGCTGAATTTATTCTTCATAAATTTAATTTATCATTGATTACCGTAGCAATTTTGCTTGGCTCGCTTGGCAGCATACCTGAACATGGAATTGCTATTATAGGTGCTAAGAAAGGTTTAGTTAAGCTGGGTTTAGCTAATCTTTTAGCTGGAATATCTCAGTGTATATTAATTGTATTAGGATTCATTGCACTAATAATTCCTGTTCCCTTAGATGGCTATGTTATGTTTCAATTGGTTTCTGTTGCAGCTTCATTATGGATGGTTAAAAAGACAATTTTAGATGATGAGAAATTAACTTTAGATGAAGGGATATTTATCTTAATTCTACAAATTTTGCTTTTCATAATGTTAGAGGAATTGAGATTTTAAGTTAAATTGACGATATGGCAATAAAGTAAAATAATGCTTTCCTCTTATTCTATTGTGGTGATTAAGTGGCTAATGTTATAAGTGATATTTTGGGGAATCGTGACGATTTTTCAATTCTAATGGGGGACATCATTAGAGTTTTAAGTTTATATTTTGGTCAATTGTGGTTAAGTGAGCTTATTCTCGAATTAAAAGGTTTTAGAGCAAGTTTAGGTGATAATCAAGCTATAGATGAAGATGAATTTGAACGGGCAATTGACAAGCTAAGAACCTATAACGTTATTAATGTTGAAGAGCGTTTGAGGAGTTCACTTTTATCTGGAAGTGTTCCCGATAAAATGGTCAAGTTAATAAATCTTGAAGAAGTCTATAATGCTGTTAAAGATGATGAACGCTATGTAAAGTATATTAAACTAAGGGAGAGTATATTGGAGGAGTTAAAAAGATAATCAAAAGCTAGCTAAATTAATCTAACCTCACTATGTGTAACTCAAGTTAATGTCATTATAAGCATTAAAAGTATATATTTGTGTGAGTTGTGATTAAATTAACCTTGGCTTGGGATCTTTAAATGGTGGAGGCATAGTGACTTGCTACTTGAAGTCAAGGACTTAAAGATGTACTATGAAATCTTGGGAAAAGGCGAAGTTCATGCAGTAGATAACGTTTCTTTCTCATTGGATAAAGGTGAAACTCTTGGAATAGTTGGTGAATCTGGATGTGGAAAGAGTAGTCTCGCTATAACTATTTTGAGACTACTACCCATTAACGGTAAAATTTATGGTGGAGAAATGCTTCTTAATGGTGAAGATATTTTAAATATGGATCTTGAGAGATTTAGAAGAGAGATCAGGTGGAAACGGATATCAATAGTATTTCAAGGTGCTATGAATGCACTAAACCCTGTTATTAAAGTTGGTGATCAGATTGCTGAGGCCATTATGATTCATGAAAAAATTAGTAAAAAAGAGGCCATGAAAAGAGTTATAGAGTTACTGGAAATGGTTGGTATTGATGCATCTAGAGCTACCAGCTATCCATTCGAATTCAGTGGAGGTATGAGGCAAAGGGCAATGATTGCTATGGCTCTTGCTTTAAATCCTGAAATACTTATTGCTGATGAGCCTACAACTGCACTTGATGTAATTGTTCAAGCTCAGATACTTAAATTGATAAAGGATATTCAGAGAAAATTGAAATTATCTGTAATTTTAATATCTCATGATATCTCGATGGTTAGCGAGCTTAGTGATAGAATTGCCGTTATGTATGCAGGGCAGATAGTTGAGCTTGGAAATATAGTTGACGTTTATGTTAATCCTCTTCATCCCTATACAAAGGCGCTTTTATCTTCTGTTCCAAGTATAAAGGAGAAGCGGCGAAAGCTCAAATCTATACCTGGTGCTCCACCCAATTTACTTAATCCGCCTAGCGGCTGTAGATTTCATCTTAGATGTCCCTTTAAAATTGATTTATGCGCTGAGAAGGAACCAGATTTCATTAGGGCATCTAAAGGTCACTTCGTGAAGTGTCATAGATTTGAGGAGTTGAGGGGAGTTGACTTCAGGTAAACCTGTCATAGAGGTTGTTAATTTAAAAAAGTACTTTCCAGTACGAGCAGGGCTTATAGATCTTATCATGCGGCGGCCTAGGCTTTATATTAAAGCTGTTGATGGAGTAACTTTCAGCATTTATGAGAAGGAAATTTTTTGCTTAGCCGGTGAGTCAGGATGCGGTAAAACTACTACTGGCAGGGCTATTTTGAGGTTAGTTGAGCCTACAGCTGGAAAAGTCCTCTTTAAGGGTGAAAATGTACTTGAATATGATAATGTGAGGCTCAAGGAATTTAGAAAAAAGGCACAAATAATATTTCAAGATCCCTACGAGTCGCTTCATCCTAGAATGAGTGTTTATGATATAGTTGAGGAGCCTTTGAGAATTCATAAAATTGGAGATAAGAAAGAGAGGTTGGAGTTGGTCACAAAAATTCTCGAGGATGTTGAATTGAAGCCGCCTGAAGAATTTCTTTATAGAAGACCTCATGAATTGAGTGGAGGGCAACGTCAAAGAGTTGCAATTGCAAGAGCATTAATTCTTAATCCCGAGTTTATTGTAGCTGATGAACCGGTATCTATGTTGGACATGTCTATTCGAGCTGAGATCCTCAATCTAATGCTTAAATTGAGAGATGAACATAAACTGACATATCTATTCATTACACATGATTTAGCTGTTGCAAAGTATATTTGCGATAGAATTGGTATAATGTATCTAGGTAAGATATTTGAACTTGGTTCCGTTGAGGAAGTTATAGATAATCCATATCATCCATACACTAAAGCTCTGATCTCTGCTATTCCAACACCCGATCCCCGCGTGAAGATAGGTGAAATCCCTATTAAAGGAGAAGTTTCTTCTCCAATAAATGTGCCCAGTGGATGTAGTTTTCATCCAAGATGCATATATTCTATGAAGATTTGTAAAGAGGTTGAACCTAAGTTAATTGAAGTTTCAAAGGGTCACTATGTTGCCTGCCATCTGCATAGATAACAGTATTACTGATGTTTTTAACAATCATTAATTTGAATGGAGAGTATTCTGAAATGCGTAAATATATAAATGATTTAAATCTACATGTAATTATAGCATGATATATACGCGGGAAAGGTGAGCTAAGATGAAAAAATTATATGTAGCCTTGGGATTACTATTAATTCTACTGCAGATTGTACCTATTGCACCTATAGTATATGCTGGGGAGGTCCCCCCTGAACAAGAAAATTGGAAGTGGGAACCATACGGTCCAAGAGTTGACGAGTATCTATACACGATAATAACCGATTATGACGCCCAGCTCATGGCCTTTAAAGCTGGTGAAATTGATACTTCCTTTATTCAAGCCACAAGACTTGAAGAAGTTAAAGATGATCCAAATATTTACATTTTATCTTATCAGACATTCAACCTACAATTTCTAGGTATAAATACTCTGCAATACCCCTGGAATTATACTGCTATTCGACAGGCAGTTGCACATTTAATAGATAGGAACTGGATAATTAGAGAAGTATTTCAAGGATTTGGATATCCAACAGAGTCACCTATCCCACCAGCCTTCGGTGCATGGTCAAATCCAAATGTTAAATCATACCCATACAGCAAAGAGCTAGCTAAACAAGTATTACTTGAAGCTGGCTTTACATATAATGAAGAGGAAAATAAATGGTATGATCCCAATGGAAATGAGTTACCAACCTTCTACATTCAAGTTCCACCAGCTGAGCAAGCTCCATGGCTATTCCAAGAGGCTCAACACATAATTGAAGATGCAAAAAGTATCGGCCTTCCACTTGAAATCGAAGCAATTGAATTTCAAGCATTAGTTTCTCAGATTTACGCTAAAACTTTCAAATCTTTCATCTTATACTTGGGATGGGCCAGAATTCCAACTCTAGCTTACGAGCTGTTTAGAACTGGCGGCTCCTGGAACTTCTGGGGTATAAGCGATCCAGAGCTAGATGAGTACCTAGAAAAGTTCTATTACACCGCAAACATAACTGAAGCTCAATACTGGCTTTGGAAAGCACAGGAGAAGGCTGCAGAACTGTTACCCTATATCCCAATTTACATGGGTCGTGCAAATGTGGGCTTTAGAACTGATGTTGCTGGAGTAGTTCTAAGTCAACCTGTGGGTGGTCAACACTACTTCACTTTACTAGACATACATAAGATTCCCAAGCCGTTTGGAGGATGCTTTAGAGATGCGCTTGGTTCTGATCCAAGAGTACTCAATCCATTCACTGCACTAACTGCAGATGAATGGCAAGTTCTCGGTATGGTTTACGAGAATCTCTTTGTAGCTAATCCAAATGAAGTATCATCTGATCATCCATGGCTTGCTGAAAAATGGACAATGGAGGAAGTTGACATTGAAGGTTCGAGAGGAACGAAAATAACATTCTATCTAGCTAAAAATGTTACTTGGCATGATGGTGAACCCTTCACGGCACATGATGTCAACTTTACATTCTGGTTCATAAAAGAGAAGCAACCTACACAGCTCTATGCAAAGGCATTTGAAAACATGGTCAAAACTGAAGTATTGGATGATTATACAATAGCTGTATATATTAATGGAACAAGTTGGGCTTACTTCTACGATTTCAACGTACCAATAGTTCCAATGCACATATGGGGCAACGAAACTCTACTTGAAGAGCATGGTGGATGGGAAGCTTGGGATCCAAGTAAAGTTGAACATCCAACAGTTGAAGGTTTAACCTGCTTAATTGGAACTGGACCATTCATCTTCAAAGAGAGACAACTGGGTGAATACATATTATTGACATGGAATCTAGGGTACTGGAAGAGACATCCTGAAAAGGGATTAACTGCCTCCATAAGTAAGTATGATGAAGTAGTATATTCTGGTGATAAAATAACCGTTGAACTCTCAGTTACAGATTACACTGGAAACGCGGTTACCAATGCAACAGTTACCATTGAACTTGAAAAGGATGGAAAAGTTGCTAAAACTGTAACTGCAACACATGTAGAAAGCGGAGTGTATTCTGCAGAGATAGATACTGGCGGACTTGAAGGCGACTATAACTTAAAGATAACTGCTGTTCAACCACTTAGCATAGGTGAACTAAGGCGATCTGTATCCGTCACTGTAACCGTACTACCTGTCTGGCAGAGATATCTACCCTACATAATGGCTGGAATTGTCATTGTAATCATAGTGATCGTCGTGTTAGTATGGCTAAAGAAGAGGTCGTAGCCTCAAAACCAAAGAAAACTTTTTTCTTTTTATATTTCTAATAGATGTGACTTAGTGGAGACGATAACATGAGTGCTGGAGGAGCTAGCCTACTTAAATACATGGGGAAAAGAGCTGTAGATCGAGCTGCAGTTATAATTTCATCTCTAACCCTTCAATTCCTATTATTAAGAGTCTTACCCTACTATGTACTGGGTATTGATCCTTCCTTCTTCTTCTTAAATCCAAATTTAACTGAAGTTCAAAGAGAACTTATTAGAAAGCAGTTTGGTTTAGATGAATCCTTACTTTCACAGTTTATAAAATATGTTCTTTCATTATTTGCTGGAAATATGGGATTCTCATTTTATACTAGAAGACCTGTTTTCACTGAGTTAATGGAACGTCTTCCTAATACCGTTCTCTTATTTGGTACTTCTACAGTGTTAACAATAATATTGGGATTAATTATTGGTATAATTGTTGTTTCAAAGCGAGGTACTCGATTCGACGCCTCTGTGATAGGGACAAGTATTTTCATTAGTGCATTTCCATTATTTTATGTTGGACTTTTGATGTTATTGGTTTTTGGTTTTCATTTAAGATGGTTCCCAATAGCTGGAACTATAAGTAGACCTCCACCTAGGGATCCCGTAAAGTATGTGGCAGATCTTTTATGGCATATGGCACTTCCACTTACAACTCTACTAATCACGAGTGTAGGTGGATTTGCACTTTTCATTAGAAATCTATTTTTAACACAGTTGGGTGAAGATTATGTACTAACCGCTAGGGCTAAAGGATTAACTGAGAGAGAAGTGATGATTAAGCATGTCCTAAAGAATGTTCTTGCACCAGTAATAAACGTTTTAGCCCTTGAATTTCCAGGAATAATTTCAGGTGCAGTTATTGCTGAAACTGTTTTTTCATGGTATGGTGTTGGAAGATGGCTCTTTTCTGCAGCAACACAATTTGATTATCCCGTAGTGCAGGCAGTACTTTTTATACAAGTTATCTTAACAGTTATTGCATTATATTTGGCTGACCTAGTTATTGCTCTTTTAGATCCAAGAGTAAGGTTGAGGTAAGATTATGGGGCAATTTCAAGAAAGTAAGGTTAAGGCTCTAAAAAGCTTCTTGACTGAGCTTAAACTTCATAAGACCGGTCTAATTGGATTTGGAATTTTATTGCTATATGTATTTATAGCTGTTTTAGCTCCTATAATAGCTCCAGTTGATCCAAATGAAACGGGATTAGCAGATAGCTATGCATATCCAGAATGGTTCTCTACTTTCTCTGAGTATAGTAACTTTCCGAGAAACATTTATTTAAAAATAAATTTTGATGACTGGAATGTCAAGCATTTAAGTGAGGGTTTAACTTTAAGAAATGATGGTGAATTAATAGAGATAACAGCGCATTCTACTAACAGCCCCTCCGTAAAAGATGCAATATTTGAATATAGCTTCGATTATACTTATGATCCGCCTAAACGGTTTAGTGGAAGGATACCGTATAAGATCGCTATTTATAATTCCATTGGAAGTTATGTTAGAATAAAATGCTACATTATTCATCCTAGTGGAAGAGAGTATGAAGTATACGATAGTATGTCGATAGCTGTTAATTTGACTCGTCTCGATACTCCTGAAACCTATGATGCACGTGACATTTCTCTTAAACTTAAACTTGGTTTTTCTCCACATGATGATCTCGGAGAAAAAATATTTGACACGCAGGGTACGTACACCCTAAGGTTAGTAGCTTCAATATTTATTGCTAAGGGAAATGGCCGAGTGGAGGTAACTTTTGGAACTAAGGAGTTTAGAATTTATGGTAAGCTCTATGGGATACTTGGAACTGATAATCTTGGATCAGATATATTCTCAAATCTAGTTTATGGAACTCGAGTTTCATTACTTGTTGGAGTTTTAGCTTCCGTAATTTCCGTTTCAATTGGACTTGTTGTAGGTATAATAGCTGGTTATAAGGGTGGAGTAGTAGATCAAATTTTAATGTATTTTACAGATACTTTACTATTTACTCCTATACTTCCCCTTATAATTGCAATTAGTGTTTTCATAGGTAAAAGTCTTTATCTTGAAATTGCTTTAATAGCACTATTCAGTTGGATGGGTTTTGCTAGAAATACACGTGCTTATGTAATGTCTATAAGAGATAGCATGTATGTAGAGTCTGCCAGAGCTATAGGTGCACCAGACATGTATATTATTTTCCGCCATATTATGCCACAGCTTACACCCATTGTTTACATAAACTTAGTTATGAGAGTTCCAGGCGCAATACTCTTGGAAGCTACTTTAAGCTTCTTAAACTTGGGTGATCCATCAGTTCCATCATGGGGAAGAATGTTATATAGTGCCAGATATGCTGGAGCCTTCTTTAGGTTTATGTGGTGGTGGATAATTCCCCCCGGCTTAGCAATAACCTTCTTGGCATTAGCATTCGTGCTTTTAGGTCATGCATTAGATGAAATTTTAAACCCAAGATTAAGGGTTAGGCGTTAAGAAATGAGAAAAAAGCATATCTTACTCATCCTATTTAACCTACTCTATTCTCTATCTCTTTCCTACGTATTGTTTAATCATGTTTTCACAGGTAGAATTAATATTCATTCATTAGTTTACGCTGTAGGTTTCGGTCTTCTATCTATAATGTATGGCTTCTTAATTGGAGATTTGAAAAATGCTTTTTTAGGTTATTTATTGTCCATGGGATTAGGTGTTCTCTTTACTGTTCTCTTAGTTAGATATCCTATTCAAGTAAATATTGGAAGTTTAGCTGCAGAATTAGTCACAATTTATTCTTTAAGGAATGCTGTTGTCTACGTATTACTAGTTATTTCTCCAATTTCATTGATATTTCTTCCGTTAGGCATCTATCTTTCAACCATGACTAATAGGTCGAGAATCATTGAAATTGGCTATATACTTTTTTCTCTTTTACTTTTAACTCTTTTAGCTTACAATTATGCTGATTATAATTCAAGAGTATATTCAATTAAGCTCCTAAATGTAGAGGTGAAAGAAGCTGACGTCTACATAAAATCTGAAAAAGCTTATCTCAATGTAACATATGTACTACTTAATCATGGTACAAAGAATATTGAAATTTCAATGACCATATATAAAATACATTTTGGAAGTGAAATAGCAAGAACATACACTGAAAATTTTTATGGATCACCACTTATATCAAGTCCTTCAAAAGCTTTGTCAAGAAGTGTTTCAATTGAAGTGCCATTATTCAAGTTAACAAGAAACATGGTTAATGGAAAGGTACGTGTCTCCATTATTATTGAAATGTATATTAAAACTAGGTTTGGAATCACTCCTATAACCTTTGAATATACTAATCTTCTACCAATCTTACAACTCTAAAACCTGTATAGTAGTATCCGTCAGGTCCCGCCATTGATGTAAAATGATAGATTCTTCCCTTTAATTTTCTTTCAGCTCCTTTCACATAAGCATAATGCGTTATTTCTGAAAAACCATGTCCGCAAAAAACACCTAATATCAATCCTAATCCTATTACTGGACTAAAGAGTATTACTATGAATGGTGCTATGACTAGCATCATTATTCTTATAAAAAATTTATAGTAATTCTCACCTTTACGTTTCGATTGAATGTATCTATCCTTCTTTTCTAATTCAGATATTATCCTCCTAGTCTTGAAGATGTTAAGTATGATGAAGAAAATGTAAGAAGCTGGAAATACTATTAAGAGGCTTAATATGAATTCTATCATTAAGGTGTTGAATAAAAGATATAATGATAAAATTGTTGACAGCAAGGTTCCCAGTATACGAATGTATAGTCCACTCTTAGAAAAAGGATATGGGATTAACATCTCTTCTCTCAAGATTCCCACCGAATATCTCTTCTAAACCCTATATTCATTGGTGATGCTAGTAATTTAATTTACTTATACTTAGTGTCACCTTAAATTGTTTCAGTAAACTTTAATTCTTATAGTGAGATTAATCTCCTTGAATATGATTCCGATTGGTAAGATTATAGAGAAAGCATTAATGCTTGGAGCTGAGTATGCCGATATAATTACTTATGAGTTATCTCAAATTGAAGAAGCTTTAAGAGGTAGCTCCATTGAAGTTAATAAATCTAAATCTAAAGTTTACGGTGTAAGAGTTATTGTCGATGGTAAACTTGGAATAGCTTCTAGCACTAAACCAGAATTTGAAAAATTAGTTAAATTGTCTGTGAAATTAGCAAAATCTAACACTGAATCTAGAATGATGGCTGAAGGGGTAGTTGCTAAGGGGAAGTTTAAATTTCCACAGCTTCAACCCTTCTCTGAAACAGCTATTTATGATGTATTAGAGTATATTAGAGCATTTGCCGATAGAGTGAAAGAAAAGCTTTCCAATATATTTAAGTGCCTAGAAGTTGTGGTGACATTAAATAAAATTAGAAGAAGCATATTTTCAAGTGAGGGTACAGATGCTGTTGAAGAGAAGTCATTGGTTGACTTTGCTGCTTCAACAATTGTTTTAGGCAATAAGAATATATCAACCATATCTTTTGGTGGAAGCGGAGGTCTAGAAGTATTATTTAGCCATAACCCTGAATCATTAGCAAAAATTCTTGCCAAGAGAAGTATAGCTGGAGCTCTTTCAAAGAGGGTGAACCCTGCATATAGAGGTTTGAGTTTCCCAGTAATCCTAGATGGAAAAGCTGCTGCAGCGCTCTTTCATGAGGCAATTGGACATACCTTGGAAGCTGATGTAGCATTAGAGCAAGGGAAACCACTAAAGTATGGAGTGAAAATTGCATGTAAGGATTTAACTGTGCTTGATGATCCTCTTATTCCTGATGGCTA